>CAYOUP010000006.1:0-26067 GCA_964407125.1 uncultured Hyphomicrobiaceae bacterium
TGAATTCCTGATGAAGGACGCCTATTCCTTCGATCTCAGCCCGGAAGCGGGGCGGCATTCCTATAATAAGATGTTCGTCGCCTATCTGCGGACCTATGCCCGCATGGGGCTCAAGGCCATCCCGATGAAGGCCGAAACCGGCCCCATCGGCGGCGATCTCAGCCATGAATTCATCATTCTGGCCGATACAGGCGAGAGCGAGGTCTTCTGCCATCGCGGTCTTGTCGAGATGGACATTCCGGCCGAGGACACCGATTACGATAGCGACCTGTCGCCGATTATCGAGCAATGGACCAGCCTTTACGCGGCAACGGATGACATGCATGACGCGGCGCGCTTCGAGACAGAAGTGCCGGAGAAGGACCGCCTGTCCGCGCGCGGTATCGAGGTTGGCCATATCTTCTATTTCGGCACCAAATATTCCAAGCCGATGAAAGCGCAAGTGCAGGGCCCTGACGGCAATCTCGTCACCATCGAGAGCGGCTCTTACGGCATCGGCGTGTCGCGTCTTGCCGGTGCGATCATCGAGGCGAGCCACGATGAGGCCGGCATCATCTGGCCGGAAGCCGTTGCGCCTTACACAGTCGGGCTGATCAATCTGAAAGCGGGTGATGCGGCAACGGACGGGGCCTGCGAGATGCTCTATAAGGGCTTGAGCGAGGCCGGAATCGAGACGCTTTACGACGACACGGACGAGCGCGCGGGCGGCAAATTCAAGACCATGGACCTGATCGGCCTGCCTTGGCAGCTCATCGTCGGGCCGAAGGGGCTTGAAAAGGGCGAGGCCGAGCTGAAACACCGGGCGACCGGCGAGCGCGAGACCGTGAAACTGGATCTTGCCATAAAAACGCTTCAAAAAAGGCTCTCTTTAGCGCCAGCTAAACCGGAAAAGGCGAAATCACGTGGCTGATGCAACAGCAACGCGCCCCTTTGCGCCATTCGAATGGATGATGGCCCGCCGTTATCTGCGCGCGCGCCGCAAGGAAGGCTTCATCTCCGTTATCGCCGGTTTCTCGTTCACCGGCATCATGCTCGGCGTGGCGACGCTGATCATCGTCATGTCGGTCATGAACGGCTTCCGCATCGAGCTGTTCAACAAGATTCTCGGCCTGAACGGGCATATGATCGTTCGCCCGCTCGCCCGCGATTTCACCGATTATGCGGCCGTCACGCGTGCGATTTCGCAGGTCAAGGGTGTGCGCAATGTCTTTCCGATCGTCGAAGGCCAGGTGTTGATCACCACCAATGACTCCTCGAACGGGGTCTTTGTGAGAGGGGTCCGCGAAGCCGACCTGAAAGCGCTGGAAGGCATTTCCTCACACATCAATTTCGGTTCGCTTGACGGCTTCGATACGGCCGAGGGCCTCATTATCGGCTCACGGCTTGCCAACGGTCTCGGCGTGACGGTCGGCGACGATGTTACGGTGGTCGCCCCGCGCGGCGCATCGACACCATTCGGGACCGCCCCGCGCGTCAAACGCTATCCAGTCAAGGCCATCTTCGAACTCGGCATGTCCGAATATGACGCGACCATCGCGTTCATGCCGCTCGGAGAGGCGCAGAAATTCTTCAATCTGCCCAAGGCCGCTCATGTGGTCGAGGTGCTTGTCGACAATCCGGACAATGTCGATGACATGAAACCGCTGGTGAATGCCGCAGCGGGCGAGGAGATGTACATCACCGACTGGCGGCAGCGCAACGCGACCTTCTACAATACGCTTCAGGTCGAGCGGAACGTCATGTTCCTGATCCTCATGCTGATCGTGCTCGTTGCCGGTCTCAACATCATTTCCGGCATGATCATGCTGGTGAAGGACAAGGGCCGCGACATCGGCATTCTGCGCACGATGGGCGCAAGCCGCGGCGCGATCATGCGTGTGTTTTTCATTACTGGCGCAAGCATCGGCGTGATCGGAACTCTGGCTGGCCTGCTGCTCGGCGTCGTTGTCTGCCTCAATATCGAGGAAATCCGCCAATTCGTTTCGTGGCTGACGAGTACGCATCTTTTCCCTTCGGAGGTCTATTTCCTCTCGCGTCTACCCGCCGAAATGGACAGTGGAGAGATCACGACGATCGTCATCATGGCGCTGGCGATCTCCGTTCTGGCAACCCTTTACCCGTCATGGCGGGCCGCACGGCTCGACCCGGTCGAAGCATTGCGATATGAGTGAGCCCCGTGGACGCACAGATTAAACATCCGGTTCTCCGCCTTTCGGGCCTCACCCGCATCTTTCATCAGGGCGGGCGCGAATTGCGTGTGCTCGACAGCGCCTCGGCTGATTTTCATAAGGGCGAGGCAATCGCGCTTGTCGCGCCATCAGGCGCAGGCAAGTCCACGCTGCTTCAGGTCGCGGGTCTCCTCGACACGCCTGACAGCGGCTCGGTGATCCTCAATGGACGGGACTGTTCCGCCCTGAGCGACCGGGAGCGCACACAGATCCGGCGCAGCGAAATCGGCTTCGTCTACCAGTTCCATCACCTTCTGCCGGAGTTTTCGGCGCTGGAAAATGTGGTGGTACCGCAGCGTATTGCCGGCCTGAACCGCGCCGAAGCAGAACGCCGGTCGATGGAACTTCTGCAATTGTTTGGTATTGGCGAGCGTGCCTCGCACCGGCCCGCAGAGCTGTCAGGCGGCGAGCAGCAGCGTGTTGCGATTGCCCGCGCCGTTGCCAATGCCCCGCATGTTCTGCTGGCGGACGAACCGACCGGCAATCTCGACCCCGAGACAGCGGACCGCGTTTTTCTCCAGCTTCTTCAATTCGTCCGCAAGGCGGGTGTTGTCGCGCTGATCGCGACCCACAATTACGAACTCGCCGGCCGCATGGACCGCATCGTCCGCCTCGAAAACGGCAAGCTCGTCGAACAAACCTCCGCACAAATGGCCAGCGCCAAGGTCGCGGGCTGACTTACAGAAAACGATATCCCCGCGGAGGCAGGGATCTATTTCGATGATGGTGCTGGATCCCCTCTTTCGAGGGGATTTCGCTTTTATATGTCTATTTAAGTAGAATCTAACCGACCTCGCGGAAGCGCTCCGCTGTCTGAAGATCGACCGAGACGAGTTGGCTGATCCCCTTTTCCTGCATGGTGACGCCGAAGAGACGGTCCATCGTCGCCATGGTGATCGGATTATGAGTGATCACTAGGAAACGGGTCTTGGTCGTCTTCCTCATTTCGTCAAGCATTGCACAGAAGCGGTGGACGTTGGAGTCATCGAGCGGCGCATCCACCTCGTCGAGCACGCAGATCGGCGAAGGATTGGTGAGGAATACTGCGAAAATCAGCGCCAGCGCGGTCAGCGCCTTCTCGCCGCCTGAAAGCAGCGTCAGCACCTGCGGTTTCTTGCCCGGCGGACGGCAAAGCAATTCGAGGCCGGATTCGAGCGGATCGTCGCTTTCTATGAGCTGCAATTCCGCATCGCCGCCGCCGAACAATACCTTGAACAGCCGCTGGAAATGCCCGTTCACCGTGTCGAAGGCCTCCATGAGGCGCTTGCGGCCTTCCTTGTTGAGATTGGTGATCGCGGTGCGCAGCTTGCCGATCGCCTCCTCAAGATCGGCGCGTTCTTTTTCCATGCCGTCAAATTCCGCGCCGAGCACATCGGCTTCTTCCTCGGCACGCAGATTGACGCCGCCAAGCCGTTCACGGTCACCCCGTAGCTTGACGATTTGCTGCTCGACTTCTTCCGTCGCCGGAAGCTGTGCCTCCGGATCGAGTTCGAGCGTCGCCAGGAGTTCGCTTGCCGCGCATTCGAACGTGTCGCGAATATGTTGCGCCTGATCCCGGCGGCGCTCGCGCGCGCCTTCCAGCCGGGCCTCGATGCGGGCGCGCTCCTCACGGGCCTCGCTGAGAGCCTTCTGGGCCTCGCGTAGCGCGCGTTCCTGATTGCGGACGGAGTTTTCCGCTTCGGCAAGCTGCGTGGCGGCATTGCGGCGCGCCTCTTCCGCCTGGCTCAGTTCATTGAGGATTTTCTGACGGCGCTCCTCGATCCTGGCGGGCAATTCCTTCAATTCGGCCAACTCGGCGCGGACGGCTTCGACCCGCTCATGCAAGGTTGCGATATGCTGTCCGGCGCTCTCGTCGCGGCTGAGCCAGCGTTTGCGCTCGCCAACGATCGCTTCGAGCCGTGTCTGGCGGGCACGGATTTCACGTTCGACACTGTCGGCGCGCGACTTTGCCTCGGCATAAGCGTTGCGCTTTGCGGCGGCCTCGGCCTGACAGGCCTGAAGCCGGGCTTCGAGATCGGCGAGCGGGGCTTGCATCGCAAGCAGATTCTCAGCTTCGGCCTGGCTCGCGGCAGCTTCCTCGCGTTCACTGGCAATGCGCTCAGCCGTTTCCATCACGCTGGCGCGCTTGCTGCTGTGCTGCTGCACGGCGCGGTCGGCAGCGCTGAGCTTGTCCTTGATGGAGGAAAGCCGGGCGTTGAGCTGCCGCCAGCGGTCACGCAGGTTTTTCTCGTCCTGCTGGATGCGGTTGACGGCCTCGCTGGCCGCTTCGCGCTGGGCTTCGGCCTCCTCGGCGGAGGCAATAAAAACGGCGACCTGTTCCTCAAGCTGTCCGAGCCGGTTGCGTTCCTCAAGCCGTTTGGCTGCGGCGCTGGGCGCATCGCCTGCGGATATGAACCCGTCCCAGCGCCAGACATCGCCTTGCTTGCTGACAAGACGCTGGCCCGGCTTGAGCATGGGCTGCAAGGACGCACCTTGCTCGCGGGATACCACGCCGATCTGCGCAAGGCGGCGGCCAAGTTCCTGCGGCGCCGCGACAAGCTCGCCAAGCGGCTGCGCGCCGGAGGGTAGGGCGGGATCACCGTCCCCTGAGACATAGCTCCACCGAACCGGCGCGTCCGCGGCAAGTCCCGCGTCGAGATCATCCGTCAGCGCAGCACCGAGCGCGATTTCATAGCCCGGCGTGACACGGATTTCGTCCACGACCGGACGCCATTTTGCGCTATCGTCCGGTTTCAGCAGCTTGACGAGCGTTGCCACTTCGGTCTCAAGCTGGCGGGCCTTGAGGCGCGCCTGACTTGCGGCGTCGCGCGCCTGCTTTTCGCGGTTGCGTGCCTCGGGCAGGGCGGTTTCCGCCTCGGCCGTCCGCGCTTCGACATCTTCCATCTCGGCGGCGGTCTGGTCGGCCTGCTCGCGCAGAATTTCGATTTCGGCGGCAGCTTCCGGCGCATCGCCGAGTTCGGCGAGTTGCTGCTGGAATTGCGCGGCCTGCGCCGTCAGGCGCGAAAGGCGCTGTGCGCATTCATTGATCCGGTTCTCCGCCTGCGCGCGGCTGGCCCTGGCTTCGGCACCTTCGGCGGTTGCGGCCTGAAGCGCGGCCTCGGCGGTTTCCAGCGATGCACCGGCTTCGGCAACGGCTTCTTGAAGACTCTCCCGGCTGGCGGCTTCTTCCTCGCTGACGGCGCGCAGTTCTTCCTCTTCCTCGGCGAGTTTTTGCAGAAGCTCCTTGGCCTCGCCGATCGCGGCTGTTTCGCGCTCGATGTCCTCCTGTAGCTGGCTCAAGCGGCTTTCCAGCTCGGCCTGCCGCTCCTGCGCGCGTTGCTCCTCGCGCTGCAAGGTCTGCCGTTCGACTTCGAGCCGGTGCAGAACGGCGGCGCGGGTCGCTTCCTCATCCCGCAGCGGCTGAAGCGACTCGGCGATTTCTGACTGTACGCGCATGGCGGCGGCTTCCGCCTGCGTAAACTGGCCGACATTGCGCGTGGCGTTGAGAAGTGCGCCCTCTTCGGCCTCCACGCTCTGGGTCGCGGCATGCCAGTGCTGATAGGCCAGAATGCCTTCATACTTGCGCAGCTCACCGGCGATCTGCTTGTATTTTTGCGCCTGCTTTGCCTGCCGCCGGAGGCTCTGGAGCTGCGAGCCGAGCTGTCCCATGACATCGCTCAGCCGTTCCAGATTGCTTTCCGCCGCTTTCAGGCGCAATTCGGCGTCGTGGCGGCGGCTGTGGAGACCGGCAATCCCGGCGGCGTCTTCAAGAATACGGCGGCGGTCCTGCGGCTTGGCGCTGATGATCTCGCCGATCTGCCCCTGACGCACGAGCGCCTGGCTGCGCGCGCCGGTGGCGGCGTCGGCAAACAGGATCTGCACATCCTTGGCGCGGACATCCTTGGAATTGATCTTGTAGGTCGATCCGGCCTCGCGCTGGATGCGGCGGGTGATTTCGAGCGTGTCGGTATCGTTGAATTCGGATGGCGCGCTGCGTGTGCTGTTGTCGACGGCCAGGCTGACTTCCGCCATGTTGCGGGCAGGCCGCCTGTCCGTACCCGCGAAGATGACGTCATCCATCGCGCCGCCGCGCATGTTCTTGTAGGAGGTCTCCCCCATCACCCAGCGCAGGGCTTCGAGCAGGTTGGACTTCCCGCAGCCATTAGGGCCGACAACGCCGGTCAGGCCGGACTCGATCAGAAGCTCGGACGGTTCGACGAAGGATTTGAAACCGAGCAGACGTAAGCGCGTGATTTGCACTGGCAATCCCTCATAATGCGCGGGCAGGCATCATGCCGATCCGGGCAGCGGGCTTATGCGGGGTTTGCAGCGCTTGCGAGATGTTTGCCGATAATCGTCTTCATCTCGTCATAGGACAGCACGCCGCGAATCTTGTCGTCATTGATAAAGAAAGTCGGCGTTCCCTTCACGCCAAGCTCTCTTCCCCGCAGTTTGACCCAATTTACACCTTCCTGAATCTCTTGATTCGCCATGCAACTGTCAAATGCAGTGCGACTCAGGCCTGTGTCTTTTACGATCTTATACAGGAGATCGTTATCGGGATTGCGGGCGTTCCATTGGTCGCGGTGCGCCATGAACTTATTATTGAGGCTGAAATAATGCTTCTCATCGGCGCAGCGCACGGCGTGAGCGGCGGCGGCCGGTGACGCGCCGATGGGGAATTCGCGGTAGATGTAATGGACCTTGCCCGTGTCGATATAGTCGGCCTTGAAACGGGCGAAAACCGTCTTGTGGAAATATGCGCAGATCGGGCAGCCGAGCGAGGCGTATTCGATGACCGTAACCGGAGCGCCCGGCTTGCCAAGCGCGTGTTCGGAAAGCGGTCCGGTCTTCGCCAGTTCTTCTTTCGTGGGCACATCGTCTTCCCCGGCGACAACTCCGGCAGTCACTACGCCCGGAACCGCGCCGCCGCAGCCGCTTAGCATTGAGAGAACAGCAATGACCAACAGGAATGCCGCCGAACGGCATGCTACACGAACCGGCTTCGCCAATTGATGTCCCCTCGTATTCGTTACGCCGGATGGCGCTGTACTCTATGCCTGCCCTCAGCTTTTGCCCGAGGGTGCGCCGCCCAATATCTCATCAAAATCGGAAATTGCGTGGTTATCAAGGCGCTTGCCGTTGATGAAAAAGGTTGGAGTGGCACGGACGCCGAACTCGCTATGGCCGCGATTACGAACCCACTCGACATGCTTGAGCAGCTTTTCGTCCCGCAGGCATTCATTGAAACGGGCTTCGGTAAATCCGGCCTGTTTGGAGAATTTCTGCAAGCCGGGCAGGGGATCACCGCCGAACGCCCATTCATCCTGATTTTTGTAAAGCAGATCGACAAAGTCGAAATATTTCGTTTCGTCAACGCAACGGGCCAGCATGGCAGCCGCGGCGGCAACATTATCGAACGGGAATTCACGGATAATGTATTTCGCAATGCCTGTTTCGATATATTTCTTCTTCACCTCCGGCAGCACGGTGACGTGGAAGTTCGCGCAATGCGGGCAGGTCATGGAGGAGTATTCGACGATTGTATATGGAGCATCTTTGTTGCCCAAAACCATATCGGGCAATTCTCCGGTCTTCATCAGCGCCTCGACATTGACATCGGGCTTGATCGGTGCCTGAGCGGAGGCCTGTGGCGCGGCAAGGGCCGTCATGGCTGAAATCGCGGCGATCGCTGCAACTTGCGTGAAACGAGAAACACAGAGTGAACGGAACACGGTCGTCTCCTTGCGGAAATTTGGCCGCCGGGAGCATATCTCCCCGGGACGGCTTTGACATTTAAATGCACTCTTAGGACGTTAATATGTCCCTGTCGAGAGCGGCTCGCTATAAGGATTATGAATTCCCTGTGAAGGCTGGCTGAACGGCACTATCTTTATCACGCTGCTGTTGCGACCGCACGCCGCCAGCCATGCGGGCCAAGGCCGTTTTCAGGGGGCTTTCGGGGAAATCGGCGAGAAGCGGGTCACCAGGCGCCGATGTGTCGGTTTTCGGCGGTTTTTTCGCTGATTTTGTGGGAATTGGTGCCTGAATGAGACGTATTTCGCTGATCGCGCGATAACCGAAACTGGCGTTGATCCGTTCGATGATGCGCGGACGCATGTGATCAACCTCAAGGGCGCGGGCGCCGCTGACGCGCAGCACGAGCGTGGCGCCCTTCTGCTGGCCCGTATCGTCTTCGCCATGCTCCTTGCGAGGCCATTTCAACCGTTCCGGCGCGGTAAAAGCGGCCAGATCGGTCCCCGCAATCGCGCTCCATTCGGTGAGGATCGCGGCTGCCGGAAAACCGAATTTCTCGAAAGCGGGCCGCATCACTTTCGGCACGAATTCGCCGACGCGCTTCGCCTTGCGCGATTTCGGCGTCCATGCAGGCGCGGTTTGCCCCGTTCCCACGGCCTTTTTTGCCTGTCCAGGCTTTTGTCTGGCGATCATCTCATGTCCAGCATGTGGAAAGTCAGCGCAAAACTAGATGATTCGATGATAAGCCGCGAGCCAGCCGTTTCAGCTTTGAGGATAGTTTGGGAAAAACTGCAAGAAGAGGAAGCGGACAGCCCGTTTTCATATTGAATAACGGGGGTTTTCCAATTCACAAATCAAGGGCGATCAATACCGTAGACGGATGCGATCGGATTTGGCGGCACCACCATTCCCACCCGCAGCAGAATAGCCGCGCGCTGCGACGGGGTACTGCATGATTATACGGCGGTTCCAATGAAGATCACGCAGCCCCGGCTTCCTGGCGGAATTGCAGCTCGGCGAGCCGTGCGTAGATGCCGCCGTGCGCGACGAGGACGGCGTGCGTGCCTTCCTCCGCGATTTCACCCCTGTCAATGACGAGAATGCGGTCGGCGTTGAGAACTGTGGCGAGGCGATGCGCGATGACGAGCGTCGTCCGGTCCTGCATCACGCGCCCCAGCGCCTTCTGCACCAGGCCTTCGCTTTCGGCGTCAAGCGCGCTGGTCGCCTCGTCGAGGAGCAGGATCGGCGTGTCGCGCAGGAGCGCGCGTGCAATGGCGATACGCTGGCGCTGCCCGCCGGAGAGCGTAATGCCGCGTTCGCCGAGAATGGTGTCGTAGCCTTGCGGCAGTGCTTCGATAAACTCATCAGCAAGGGCCATGCGCGCAGCTTGCTGGATCTGATCGCTGCCGGCTTCCGGTGATCCATAGGCGATGTTCTCGGCGATGCTGGCAGCGAAGATGATCGGATCCTGCGGAACATAGGAGATGCGGCTGCGCCAGTCGGTGGGGGCAGCATCCCTGCCTGAGACCCCGTCGATCAGCACCTGGCCGCTTTGCGGATCGTAGAAACGCAAAAGAAGATTGAAGATTGTCGTCTTGCCGGCGCCTGACGGGCCGACAATCGCGATGCGTTCGCCGGGGCGGACGGTGAAGCTGAGGGCGTGGAAGACCGGAGCTTCCGGTTTGCCCGGATAGGAAAAGCCGACTTCGCGGAAGGCGATTTCCCCGCGCGGCGGGACAGGCATCGGAACAGGATTTTCCGGCGGCACGATATCCGGTTTGACGGCGAGCAGTTCATCAAGCCGGCCCGCCGCGCCGACCGCCTGCTGGATTTCGCCCCAGATTTCCGACAGAACCGCGACGGAACCGGCAGCAAACGCCGCATAAAGAACGAATTGCGCCAGCGTGCCGCCGGTCATTCCGCCCGTCAGCACTTCACGCGCGCCATACCACAATATGCCGACGATGCTGGCGAAGACGAGCAGCGTGACGGTCGCCGTCAGTCCGGCCCTTGCGACAATGCGTTTGCGGGCGGCCTCGAATGTGATTTCGACGGCGTGTGAATAGCGGCTGATGATATGGGGCTCGACGGTGAAAGCCTGCATGGTCGTCGGTGAGCCGAGATTTTCCGCCGCATAGGTCGATGCGTTGGCAAGTTCGTCCTGCGCCTGCCGGGAAAGCCGGCGGACGGCTCGCCCATAGGCGACAAGCGGCAGCACGATCAGCGGAATGACGCCAATGACCAGCGCGCTCAGTGTCGCGCTTGTCAGCACCATCATGCTCAGCGCGCCGACGAGAAGAAAGGCGTTGCGCAACAATTGGCTGACGGCGGAGGAGACGGCGGCCTTGATCTGCGTCGTGTCGGCGGTCAGGCGCGACATCAGCTCGGCGGAATGGGTGCGTTCGTAAAAGGCCGGGCTGAGCGTGGTGAGATGCGCGAAAACTGACGTGCGGATATCGGACACGACCCGTTCGCCGATCCAGCTTACGAAATAGAAGCGCATGGCGCTGGCGCCCGCCAATATCGCCGCGATGACCAGCAGCATGGCGAAATAGCTATTGATCAGGCCGGCATTGTCGCCGGAGAAGCCAAGGTCGATCATCCGGCGGACGGCGACCGGCAGGCTGAGTGTCGCGCCCGCGGCAATGACCAGACCGATAAAGGCAAGCACAACACTGAGCTTGTAGGGACGGATATAGGGCCATAATTTGCCCAGCCCGCGCAGATTTCCTGCAACAGCGCGTTGCTGGAGGGCGGGCTGCGCTTCCTCTGCCTCAATGTCAAGCCGCCCCGTACGATCGTTCATCGTTATCCTTCCCTGAATTTGGCGCGATTCAAGCATCTTTGGCAGCCTTTATGGCCCATATCGTGTCGCGTTGTACAATTTTAGGTCAACCAGCCTTAAAAGTGGAAGGCATCACTTGTCAGCTTGTATGTGCCTGCGTTATAAGCCCGTCAGGAATATTTCCCTTGAAATCGAGATCCAGTCGTCCGGCGCGGGATCGTGCGAGACGGAAAGCAAATTGCCATGAAAAAAGAAGTCCATCCCGATTATCACAAAATCACTGTGGTGATGACTGACGGAACCGAGTTCGAAACCTATTCGACTTATGGATCGGAAGGCGACACGCTGCGCCTTGACATCGACCCGACCTCGCATCCTGCATGGACCGGCGGTTCCCAGCATCTTGTCGACCGCGGCGGGCGCGTCAGCCGTTTCAAGAAGAAGTTCGAAGGCTTCCTCGGCTGACGGATTGCAGCAGGCTGTTGCACTAACCCTTTGTTTTGCATCAATTTTGCCAAACTCTCAGCTAGAAGCCTCCGTTTGGATCGATGCACTGTGCACCCCGATCAAATACGAAACCCCGCTCCGGTCCCGGCAGCGGGGTGTTGTTGTTTTCTGAAAGCGACAGTGCAGTTTCAGGCAAAGGCCGATTGAATCTGGGCCATTTGCCGGGCAACGGGATTTTGCACCTTCCGCTCACCGCGGCGCCGTCCATATCCGCCGAACCGGCTGAGCTTCTGATGGAAACGGTACGCTTCCTCGATCAGCTCCCTGAGTTGCGCGGGCAGTTCGTCATAGCCGCGTGAACCGCGAACGCGCGAAATCGGCGGCAGCTCAAGCGGATTGATGGCCGAACTTCCCGGCGGCACCGCATCGCCATTCAGAATCGCGCGGCGTGCGAGCAGCCACGTTGCAAGCTGTGTCAGCCGCGTGGTCAGCCTCATGCTTTCGGTCGCATAGGCCAGGGCAATATAGGGCTGAAGGCACTTCGACTCGCGACGGCCAGGGCCATCGAGGTAATTGGCGGTTCTTTCCACGAGAGCCATTCCTTCGCGGAACAGCGCAAAAAACTCTTCGCGGTCGTCTGTTCTGGTGCGGAAGGGAAGGGTGACGACACGATCAGAATCGTCCTCGGACAAGGACCGGGAACTTTTACTCATATACTCACAACCTTAGCTCAACGCCGTTAACACATTCGCAAGCCTAACAGATAGCAATGATGATGTTAATTTTTGCTGTATAAATGCAAGGTTTTTTTCTGAAAATGATGAAGAAGCAGTCTGCGCCGCACGCTCTGCATGCAAATCCATGAAGCTTTACCCTTGCCTTGTCTCAAATCCGGACAGGATCCAGACAATTGTATTAAAAATCCGGGGTTCTGTGGAAATTGCATCGCCCCGTGTTTTCATGGATGCGCTTCAGGATTTGAAGACCGAATCGGCGGCGCTTCGCGAGGCTTGCTTCTCCTCGATCATGGCTGCGACGCGGCGTTTCTCCTCCTCGAGCGCGTGCAAATAGTCCTCAAGTTCATAAACGGAATATGTGGACAGATTTGCGCCAAGGACATGCGTTTTCGGTTTCCTCGGGAGATCGTCTTCCAAGCTCATGGCTTTGTTTCCTGATATCAATCTAAGTCACTATCGCGGCTGAAGTGATTTGCGCCTATCATGTCAGATGAACAGCGCAATTCAATCCCGGAAAGGTTGTCCCCATGACCCTGCCGCAGGAAATGACAGCAATCGAAATCACCGAAGCAGGCGGTCCGGATGGTCTTCGGCCTGTAAAAATGCCGGTGCCTGAGCCCGGCGTGACCGAACTCCTGATCAAGGTGGAAGCGGCCGGCGTAAACCGCCCCGATATCATGCAGCGCCAGGGGCTTTACCCGCCTCCGCCCGGCGCGTCGCCTATTCCGGGGCTGGAAATCGCAGGGACGATCGTCGCCAAGGGTGCGGAGACATCCCGCTACGGAATCGGCGATCAGGTGACGGCGCTGGTGACGGGTGGCGGCTATGCGCAATATTGCGTGGCGGATGAACGGGCCGCGCTACCCTTTCCGCAGCGATTCGATCCTGTCCTTGCGGCCGCCTTGCCGGAGACGTTCTTTACCGTCTGGCATAATCTGTTCTTCCGCGGCGGGCTGATGTCCGGCGAGACGATGCTCGTCCATGGCGGAACGAGCGGGATCGGTACGACAGCGATCCAGATCGCGAAAGCCTTCGGCGTCACCGTGTTCACCACGGCTGGCAGCGCGGAGAAATGCGATTTTTGCGAAAAGCTGGGCGCGGATCTGGCGATCAACTACCGGGAGGAGGATTTCGTCGCTGCGATCAAGGAGAAGACCGGCGGCAAGGGCGTCAATTTCATTCTGGACATGGTCGGCGGCGATTATATCCAGCGCAATCTGCATTGCGCCGCCGAAGATGGCCGCATCCACCAGATCGCATTTCTGAAGGGTCCGAAGGCGACCGTCGATTTTTCGCGGCTGATGATCAAGCGTATCAAGCTGACCGGCTCCACCCTTCGGCCCCGGAATATCGCCGTAAAGGCCCAACTTGCCCGCGCTCTTGAGGACCAGGTCTGGCCGCTGCTCTCCAATGGCACGATCAGGCCGATTATCGAGACCGTTTTCCCGCTCGAAAAGGCCGCGGACGCACACCGGCTGATGGAGGAAGGCAGCCATATCGGCAAGATTTTATTAACCGTATAGCCACCGAAAGCCGGTCTTTGATGAAATATTTTGCCGATTATGGGCAAGATCATTTGCCCTTTTCGGCAATCGCGCATATATGCTGTAGATGCTTCGGTTTCGCGAAGCCCTCCTCCACTTAGCAATAACAAGGTTTTTCCTGCGAATTAGACCCTTGCAGGCACCGGGAGAGATTTATGACACAGCGGCTATTGATGCCCAAAGCAACCGCAGTCTGGCTGGTTGAAAACACCGCGCTGACATTCGATCAGATCGCCGAATTTTGCGGCCTGCATCATCTTGAAGTCAAAGGCATTGCCGATGGCGATGTCGCGCAGGGTATCAAGGGCATGGATCCGATCTCCTCCGGCCAATTGACGCGTGAAGAAATCAGGAAAGCTCAGGAGAATCCGGATTACCGGCTGCAACTCGCCAGATCCAAGGTCGAGCTGCCGCCGATGAAGACCAAGCGCGTGCCGAAATACACCCCGCTTTCGCGCCGTCAGGACCGGCCGAATGCGATCCTCTGGCTTTTGCGCTTCCATCCCGAATTGCGCGATGCGCAGATCATGCGCCTGGTCGGCACGACCAAGCCGACGATCGAAGCGATCCGCGAGCGCTCGCACTGGAACTCGGCCAATCTTCAGCCGCAGGACCCGGTGGCTCTCGGGCTTTGTTCGCAAATCGACCTGGACACCGAGGTCGGCAAGGCCGCCAAGCGTGTGGCTCGCGAACGCAAGGCCGCCGGGCTCGATGCCGAGGAAGCGATGGAACCTGCGGGAACACTGTTGCCGGCCGATGAAACGTCCGGCGGCGAAATGCTCGCACCGCAGGAGCCGGAGCATGAGCTATCCGAGGCTGAAACGTTTTCAAGCGATATCTTCAAGCGCGAAAAACCGCAAAGTGACGGTGAAGACGGCGAAGATGCGCGCCTTTCCGTCGAGGATGTTTTCGGCTCCGGCGAAGACAAATCTTGATGCACAAACGGAAGCAGTTGTACTAGGTTATGTATTCCGGAGATCGAATGGTTGAGGCAGTCGCTGAATGAGCGCTGCCTGCCATGATGGTTGGCGTGTGTAGAGTGCGGGATTGGGCGCGGGGGTGGAATGGTTGCCGAATTGGGGGGAACTGATCTGAACGGCGCGGACACAAAAGACAGGCGGGCGCTGCTTCGCCTGTTCTTCGCAAGTCCGTTCTGGGAACGCACGATCGTCATTCTGATCGTCTTCAACGCGCTGGCGATGGGGCTTGAGACCTCTCAGACCGCCGTGGCCGTGACCGGCAATCTGCTCCGCATCATCGACAATATCGTCATCGCCATTTTCACGGTCGAGATCACGCTGAGGATCTACGCCCATGGATGGCGTTTCTGGCGCGATGGGTGGAGCCTGTTCGACTTCACCATTGTCGCAATCGCGCTGATGCCCGCGACGGGCGGCTTCTCGGTCTTGCGTTCGCTGCGTATCATCCGCGCGTTGCGTCTGATCTCCACCGTCAAATCCATGCGGCGTGTGATGGGCGGCATGCTTGCCGCGATCCCGAGCATGGGCGCCGTCGTTGCTCTGCTGGCGCTGATCTTCTATGTCGCGGCGGTGATGGCGACGAAGCTCTACGGGCAGGACTATCCGGAAAATTTCGGAACATTGGGCGACTCTTTCTTCTCGCTGTTCCAGGTCATGACGCTTGAAGGCTGGGCGGACAATTTCGTTATCCCCGTCATGGCCAAACACCCATACGCCTGGATTTTCTTCATCATCTTCATGCTGGTGACGACCTTTACGGTCCTCAACCTTTTTATCGGTATCATTGTCGATGCCATGCAGAGCGAACAGAAGGTTGAGGAAAGGATGGACCGGGTGCGCGATGAAGCGAATTTCGAGACGATCATGGTCGAGCTTCACGCCCTGCGCGCTGAAATTCGTGAGTTGAAAGGCGAAGGTCCAGCCAAAGCAGGGCAGGGCAATCCACAGAGCAATATGGAGCTTTAGGCTCCGCCCTCGACTCGGCTATTATCGAGTTATGAGACAATATCTCGATCTTTTGCGCACCGTCCGCGACACGGGGCTAAAGCGCAGCGACCGGACCGGCGTCGGCACGCTCGGCATTTTCGGCTATCAGATGCGTTTCGATCTGGCCGAAGGCTTCCCGCTCGTGACCACCAAGAAGCTGCATGTGAAGTCGATCATCCATGAGCTGCTCTGGTTCCTGTCCGGCGACACCAATATCCGCTATCTGAGCGAGAATGGCGTGCGGATCTGGGATGAATGGGCCGACGAGAATGGCGATCTCGGTCCGGTCTATGGCAAGCAGTGGCGGTCATGGCCCGCGCCGGGTGGCGGCAGCATAGACCAGATTGCCCAGCTTATCGAAGGCATAAAGCGCGATCCCTATTCCCGCCGCCATATCGTGACCGCGTGGAATCCCGCCGAGATTGGCGAGATGGCCCTGCCGCCCTGTCATTGCCTGTTCCAGTTCCATGTCGCGGAGGGCAGGCTGTCCTGCCAGCTTTACCAGCGCTCAGCGGACATCTTTCTCGGCGTACCGTTCAATATCGCTTCCTATGCGCTGCTGACGATGATGGTCGCTCAGGTGACGGGGCTTGAGCCCGGCGACTTCATCCATACGTTCGGTGATGCGCATCTTTACCTGAACCATCTTGAACAGGCCGAACGCCAGCTTGCGCGTGAGCCGCTGCCATTGCCGCGCATGATCATCAATCCGGACGTCGCCTCGATCTTCGATTTCGTCTATGACGATTTCCGGCTTGAGGGCTATGAAGCGCATCCGCATATCAAGGCTGAGGTTGCGGTCTAGTGGTTCGAATCTAACAGATCGAACCACTAGATTCTTTGCTGATGGATCAAATTGACATGACATTTGATGGCATTAGCTGATGTTCAGGAACACTGCATCCGAGCTCAAATGTCATGTTTGATCCACTCGTGAGTGGGACGCCGCCCATTATAGCGCTCGTCGTTGCCATGGCGGAAAACAATGTTATCGGCCGCAACGGACGGCTGCCATGGCGCATTCCTTCCGAATTGCAGCATTTCAAGCGCATAACGATGGGAAAGCCCGTCATTATGGGACGCAAAACTTTCCTCTCCCTGAAAAAACCGCTCGAAGGCCGCGACAATATTGTCCTGACACGCGATCCCGCTTTCGCCGTCAATGGTGCGCTGCACGCGGCGACCCTTGAAGAGGCCATTCATCTTGCAACGAAATCTGCCAAGGCGCGCGGCGCGGATGAGATCATGGTGATTGGCGGAGCGCAAATTTACGAGATATCACTGGGACTTGCGCAAAGGATCTATCTGACCCGCATCCACGCAGCCGTTGAAGGCGACACTTACTTTCCCGCTCTAGACACATCGGAATGGCGCGAGACGGAAGCCGCCAGATACGAGCCCGGCCCGAAGGACGACTATGGATACACTTTATCCATATTGAACCGTATTTGATCGAATCCGCCCCTCAGTCCGTTGACGCCGCAGGCTGTTAGCGCCATATCATGGGCTTGTTTTCTCCTTTGAGAATAAGAGATAGATTTGCATCGACCAAGCGTGTGCGTTACATCCTGCCAAAAATCCGTGCTGGCAAAGCACTTAATACCGATGCTCTCGCACCTTTTTGGAGCTAAGTGAAACCAAGTATTAACCGCGCCCGGTCAGGATGACGCCTGAACCGGGAGTGGTAAAGGACAGGATTTATGCCTTGGAACAATCAGAGTAGTAATGGCGGTGGCGGCTGGAAAGGCGGCGGCGGTCCTTGGGGACAGGGTCCTTCAGGGGGCGGCGGCAGTCCGGGCGGGCAACAGCCGGATCTTGAAGAACTTCTGAAACGCGGCCAGGACCGTTTCCGGCAAGCCATGCCGGGTGGCGGTATCGGCGGCGGCTTTCTTGCGCTGATCATCATTGTTGCGCTTGCGGTCGTTGCGTTTTTCGCATTCACGGTCCGCATCGACACCAACCAGCAGGGCGTGGTTCTGCGTTTCGGCAAAATTAACCGGACATTGACCCCGGGTCTGAATTTCAGGCTGCCCTATCCGATCGAAACCGTTTACCAGCCCAACGTTACGAACATCAACAGGATCGAGGTCGGCATCAGGACCAACGATCCCAGCGGCTTCTTTTCGTCTTCTCGCAATACCTCCACAGGCCAGGACGTGCCGGAGGAGAGCCTGATGCTGACGGGCGACGAAAACATCGTCGATATCGACCTGGTCGTGCTCTGGAAGATCAGCAAGGCCGAGGATTATCTGTTCAAGATCAAGAATCCGGAGGTGACCGTCAAAGCCGTGGCTGAGAGCGGCATGCGCGAGATCGTCGGGCAGAATGAGATCCAGCCGATCCTGTCACGCAATCGTGCCGGCATCGAAACGGACGTTAAGCAGTTGATGCAGAAAACCCTCGACGAATATCAGTCGGGGATCGAGATCC
The DNA here is from genome assembly GCA_964407125.1 of uncultured Hyphomicrobiaceae bacterium. Classification (GTDB taxonomy): domain Bacteria; phylum Pseudomonadota; class Alphaproteobacteria; order Rhizobiales; family Rhodomicrobiaceae; genus JAHQVI01. The sequence continues at coordinate 17,875 of CAYOUP010000006.1, forward strand.
GTGCGGTGCAGCTGCAGAAGGTCGATCCGCCGCAACAGGTTATCGCCTCGTTCCGCGACGTTCAGGCGGCGCGTGCCGACCAGGAGCGGCTGCAGAACGAAGCCAATGCCTACGCCAACCGGGTCGTTCCCGAAGCTCGCGGTAATGCGCAGAAGATCCTCCAGGCGGCGCAAGCCTATAAGGAACAGACCGTTGCCGAGTCGATAGGCCGGACGCAGCGCTTCCTGCAGGTCTATGAACAATATTCCAAAGCGCCTGAAGTGACACGCAAGCGCATGTTCCTGGAAACCATGGAGCGCGTATTGGGGCGGACGGACAAAGTCATCATCGACAGCAGCGCGCAAGGAGCCAGCGGTGTCGTACCCTATCTGCCGCTTAATCAGCTGAACCGCACGGCGCCGCAAGGAGACAAACAATGAGAAGCGCAATTTTCGTGATATTTCTCATACTTCTTGGCGGCGGTGCGTTCGTTGCCTATAATTCCTTCTATATCGTGCAACAGGCGCAAAGTGCGATCGTCTTCCAGTTCGGTGAAGCCAAGCATGTGCGCGAGGATCCCGGCCTCTTTTTCAAGACGCCCTTTATCCAGACGGTCGAATATTTCGACAAGCGCATTCTTGATTTCGATCTTCCCCCGGAGGAAGCCATTGCGAGCGATCAGAAGCGTCTGGTCGTTAACGCCTTCGCCCGCTACCGCATCGAAAATCCGCTTCTGTTCTATCAGTCTGTGACGGATGAGTCGGGTGCGCGCGATCGTCTTCAAAGCTCACTGACGTCCGATTTGCGCAGCATCCTCGGCAAGGCAACCTTCACCGAGATTGTCAGGGACCGGCGCGACGAGCTGATGGGTGAGATCGCCAAAAGCGTCGAGGAGAAAGTCAGAGCGTTTGGTATGAAGATTATCGACGTCCGTCTGACGCGGGTTGATCTGCCTGAAGCCAATAGCCAGGCGATCTATGAACGGATGAAGACGGAACGCCAGCAGGAAGCCGCTGAAATCCGCGCAAAGGGGACCGAGCAGGCAACCCGTATCCGCGCGCAGGCTGACCGTCAGGTAACGGTTCTGATTGCTGAAGCGAATCGGGATTCTGAACGGACCCGAGGTGAAGGCGACGGAGAACGCAACCGGATCTATGCCGAAGCTTTTAGCCGTGACGCCGATTTCTTCGCCTTCTACCGGTCGATGCAGGCCTATGAGGAAGGGCTGAAATCGGAGGATACGCGTTTCGTGATCTCGCCGAACTCGGAATTCTTCCAGTACTTCAGGAATCCGGGTGGTACCAGCAGCGTCGCGGGTTCCAGCGCGCCGGGCACGGAATTGTCAGGATCGAAGACGTCGCAGGCATTGCGCTAACGATCTGGCGGCGGCAGGATGGATGAGCTGCTTGTCGGCTTGGGACTGGTTTTTGTGATCGAGGGTCTGCTCTGGGCTCTCGCACCCGGTCTCGGTTTCCGGCTCATGAAACTTGCCGCCTCTACGCCCGAGAATGAGCTGCGCGTGTCCGGAGCCGTTGCCGTGGCGCTGGGCGTGCTCGTGATCTGGCTCGTTCGCGGATAGCGGTGAGATAGCGAATTTGACATTTGGGATCCTGTGGCAGCCAGACTTGTGCTCAAATGTCAAATTCAAAAGCCACATTAGAAACATATACTTAGCTGATAGTTCTTGTGACTGAAGCATTTGCAAATGTGGGTGCTGTCAGGGCGCGCAAATGTTTCAGTCGAACCACTGGCCCGGCAGGAGTAATTTGCCGTTTAAACGCGGCCATATTTTCAATTATGATGGTGCAAAATCATTTGCGATATCCTCACGGGTATGCGCCCGCTGTCGAAGGATGACTGCATGACGCGTTTTTTGTCCGCTCCCAAACTTCACCCTGATATGTCGGGAACCCCTGGCATCGTTGGAAAAGCCTTCGCCTTCTTCGTAACGCTTGCTGCAAGTTTGGTGCTTCTCGCAGCACCTCAGGCCCTTGCGCAAATCCGTGGACCGGCATCCGTTGCCGATATTGCAGATCCGCTCAAGGCAGCCGTCGTCAACATCGCAACGACCCAGAAACTGCGCGATGCGCAGGACATCCAGCCTCCGGACATTCCCCAGGACTCTCCATTCGAGGAGTTTTTCGATGATTTCTTCAATCAGGAAGGGCGTGGCGGTGCGCAGCGTGCCAGTTCGCTGGGATCGGGTTTCGTGATTGATCCCTCCGGCCTGATCGTCACGAACTATCACGTTATTGAAGGCGCGGACGAAATCACGGCCATTTTTACCGACGGCACGAAAATGAAAGTTGTCGAGGTCGTCGGTCGTGACCAGAAAACCGATTTGGCGCTTCTGAAGGTCAAGACGAAAAAAGCGCTGCCATTCGTCAAATTCGGCAACAGCGATGCTATGCGCGTTGGCGACTGGGTCATGGCGATCGGCAATCCCTTCGGCCTGGGCGGCACGGTGACGGTCGGTGTGATCTCGGCGACGCGGCGCGACATCCGCTCCGGCGCCTATGACGAATTCCTGCAAACGGATGCCGCCATCAACAAGGGGAATTCCGGGGGGCCGCTGTTCAATATGGACGGGCAGGTGATTGGCGTGAATACCGCCATTATCTCTCCGACAGGCGGCTCTATCGGTATCGGCTTCGCGGTTCCGTCCAACAGTGTGATTGCCACGCTCGAGCAGCTCAAGCGTTACGGCGAAACGCGGCGTGGCTGGCTTGGTGTGCGGATTCAGACGGTCACGGACGAGATTGCCGAAAGCGTTGGGCTGGACTCGGCGTCCGGCGCGCTTATTGCCTCGATAACGCAGGATGGACCGGCCGCGAAGGCTGGCATCGAGGTAGGCGACATCATTCTTACATTTGACGGCAAGGACGTTACCCAGATGCGCGATCTGGCCAAGATCGTCGCACAGACCGAGATCGAGAAAGAGGTCGAAGTCGTTCTGTATCGCAAGGGTAAGCGTGTCACGATCAAGGTGAAGACAGGGCGTCTGGAGGAGAGCAGCGGAACAGCGGCTGAAGACGCGAATGAAGCGCAGCCCGACGAACATGGCTCGCTTGATCAGCCGAACCAGAAGGCATCGCTCGGTCTGACCTTTTCCCCGATTACCGACGAGTTGCGCGACCGCTACAAGATAGCCCATGACGCGTCGGGCGTCGTCGTGACGGAGATTGATCCGGACGGGCCGGCCGCCGACGCCGATATAAGCAAAGGCGATATCGTGGTCGAGATCACGCAGCAGAAGGTCGTATCTCCGGAAGACATTGAAGTGCGCCTCGCCGAACTTCAAAAGTTGAACCGCAAGAACGCGCTTCTGACGGTTTCGAACGGCAATGGCGAAGTCACCTTTGTTACCGTCGCTATTCAGTGAACCGCATGCGTCATTTTGTGCGCATTTCTATTGATCTGCCTCAAGTCCCGTTAGCAGGGGCGATCTAGATTTATCTCTGATGAGAAGCTCGATCAGAGCGAATATTAGAGGTAGATCGACAATGATCCGATATGGAACGATTGCGGCACTTGCCGCTCTTGCATTTGGCGGCATGGTTCAGACGGCCGCCCCATCCGCTACGAGCGAATTGCCCGACACAGCGCAGAAAGCGCTGCAAGCAGCACTCGACGACGAATACAGGGCCTATGCGACCTACCAGGTTATTATCGAAAAATTCGGCGAGGTCCGGCCTTTCACCAACATCATCAGGGCCGAAGACCGGCATGCCTCGTTTTTGAAGCCGCTCTTTACGAAATACGGCCTGAACGTTCCGGAAAATCCGTATCTTTCAGGAGATAGTCGTCCGAAGGCGCCGGCGACGCTGAAGGAAGCGTGCGAACTCGGCGTACAAGCGGAAATCGATAATGCTGCGCTTTACGATGATAAAGTCCTGCCCGCGGTGAAGGATTATCCGGACATTACGGATGTCGCCATCCTGCTGCGCGATGCCTCCCGGAACAATCATTTGAGCGCGTTTCAGCGATGCGTCGACCGGGGCGGAAGAATGGGACGCGGCGGGGGCCAGGGATAGGACTGCAACGGTAGTTTGGGCCATATGACGACCGAAGCGAGTTTGCGCGGCTTATCTGGCCGCGTATCCCTTTGACGCTTTCCGGCGAGCTTTGTCAGGCAGTGTTGAGAGCAGCACGCAGCTTATCGGCGTGGGACGCAATCAATGCCTGGTCCCCCATCTGCCCGGCCGGGCGGAGATCGACGCCTTCCTTGCGCGGCAGGATATGAAAATGCGTGTGGAAAACGACCTGCCCGGCAGACGCCTCCGAGAACTGCCACAGCGAGACGCCATCAGCCTCGAACGCCGCTTTCGCCGCTTTCGCAACTTTCTGCACGACCGTGATCACATACTGCAAATCCGCGGGCTCGGCGTCGAGAAGGTTGCGTGACGCCGCTTTCGGTATGACAAGCGCGTGGCCATCGACGCGGGGCATGATGTCCATGAAGGCGAGCGTCCGGTCATCCTCATAGACCTTATGGCCGGGCAATTCTCCGCGCAGGATCTTGGCGAAGACATTCTGATCATCATAGGGTGGCGTGTTTGAAGACATGCGGCGCTTCTCCGGTCCCGTCTGTGCGTTGAGCCCTGAAATCTACGCCATGCCTTTAGCATATTCTCAACCGCAGGTCGCCTGCCGAATCGGTTTTGCTCGCAAGACGAAGAACCCTCAGCCATCGGACGGATAAGGCTCGCCCCAGCTACGCGTTTTCAGGTCAAGGTCGATATAAAGACATGGATCATTCCGCGTCTGTCTTACGAGATCCATGACCGCTTTGGTGCCATCTTCTGAAAATCTGACAATGTTGGGTCTGACCCGAAGATGCGAGGGCGCTGACGTTACGTAGTTCACCTCAAGGGACCTTGTATCGAGCCGGTAGATCTGCGGCCCGCGTGGCAGGTTCTTGTCCCTCGCCCAATTGGTGACGCCGCAAATATAGATGGCGCCGTCTGCATGAAATCCCGAGAGCGCGCGAAGGTCCGGAAGAACGTCCAGCGGGTAGATCAGGATTTTTGAAGCACCGCCGGGATGCGTAACGATCACGTCGTTATATGTCCATGCATCCGCACTTTCGTCACCATAGTCCTTGATGGTTCCGCCGATCAGAAAATGCCGGCCATCAGGCAGGTCAATCTCCAAAGGTTCTATGCGGACGGCCGTCCAGACGACGGCGCTGCTATCCCGGCTTTCCTTATCAGCTCTTGGCGGAGTGAAATCGCCATAATGCAGGCGCGCCCGGCTCGGCGGCCATTTCCGGCGCAGCATTTCGTGCCAGAATGGATTGTCGCAGAGCTCGGGATTGGCGTTTCCGGCGCGCGGATTTTTGTTCGCATGATAGATATTTTCTGCAATCGGAAAAATGGATGTATCGCCATGAGCGACCGGTTGCCAGCGCATTGCCGAGAGGTCCAGCTCGTAGAGCTTCGTATTCCGGACATAACCATCCTCGGTCTGGACATTGCCGCCAAGGATCAGAAGGCGCGTGTCGCCGAGCTGTTCGGTGCGGTGGCGCGATATCCAGCCCGGTCCATCACCGCCCGTTTCCACAGGCTCGATCCTGAATGTGTGCGGGTTCAGGCGCAGCACCTGCGTTTCGCCAATACGGCGCATATCCGTATAACCGAGCGAACCGATCAGGAAGATGTCATCGCCGATAAGCGTTGCCGTATGAAAATCCGTAGGCGGAAAGACATCCTTCGGGTAAAGATAAAATTCAAGACTGCCATCGGGATGCTCGACAATGACATCATTGTAGATGCAGAAATCGGGATCGTAATAGTCCTCATGCTCGCCCGCGACATGGATGATGCGCCCATCGGCGAGCATGGTCGATGTGCGCCCGAAACGGTCCCAGCTCCAATACGGGCCGGGCTCCGAGTCGCGATAGGACGAATCCGCATAATTCCAGCAGGTAGCGCCGACTGCGCCAGTGCTTCCACCTTTCGTCTCAAAATGCTTGCGCAGAGCGTAGCCGCCCCATCCTTCGCGAATGGCGCGGGTCCACAATTCGCTTTCGGCTTTTTCCGGATTGGCCAGGCCGTACCGGGTCCGGCTGGGGGGTGATGTGTGCTTGTCCGCGCTCATGTCAGGCTCCATCCCGTTTCGGCTATCCGCAAGATCCGCGGTGTCATGAGACTGACGCAGCGAATGGCCGAAAGGTTCAGACTTGCCCTGTGCGGCCTCAAGCGCAATTGCCGGTGCCGGCGTCACCTTTCCTGAACGGCCCCATTTCGGCGAGGATCTCGACCTCATGCGCAATCGCCGTGCGCTCCTGCCGGAGATAGGCGGCAACGGCGCGGCGCAGGCCCGGATGGGCGATGTAATGCAGGCTGTAGGTCGTTTGCGGCATGTAGCCCCGCGCCAGCTTGTGTTCGCCCTGTGCGCCCGCCTCGACACACCTCAAGCCATGCGCGATGGCAAAGTCGATCGCCTGGTAGTAACAGGTCTCGAAATGCAGATAGGGGTGATATTCAACGGCGCCCCAATACCGGCCATAAAGCGTATCGCCGCCGATCATGTTGAGCGCACCTGCAATCATCTTGCCGTCGCGCTTCGCCATGATCAGCAAGACGCGATCAGCCATCACTTCGCCGAGCTTGCTGAAAAATTCCCGGTTGAGATAGGGATGGCCCCATTTGCGGCTTCCGGTATCCTGATAGAATTCGAAAAATACGTCCCAATACGCCTCGGTGATGTCCGCGCCTGTGATGTGCTCGAAGGTGACACCCGCCGAAACTGCCTCGCGCCGTTCCTTTTTCAGCGCCTTGCGTTTGCGTGACGCCAGCGCGCCCAGAAAATCATCGAATGAGCCGTAGCCGTCGTTCAGCCAGTGAAATTGCTGATCCGTGCGCTGAAGAATAATCCCGCCACCGTTCCGTCTCCAGCTTTCCTCGGGCAGAAAAGTGATGTGGAGGGATGAGACGCCAAGCTGGCGGACAAGCTCGATCGCGCCGTTGAGCAGGGCGGCCTCTATCCGCGCGGTGTCTTCTCCCGGTGCAACGAGCATTCGCGCGCCCGTCACAGGTGTGAACGGTACGCTCGATTGCAGCTTGGGATAATAGTCGCCACCCGCCTGTTCATAGGCATTGGCCCAGCCATGATCGAAGACATATTCGCCCTGGCTGTGGGATTTCAGATAGAGCGGCATCACGCCAAGAACACGGCCCGATTTGTCCTCGGCAACAAGATGCTGCGGCATCCAGCCGGTCTCGGCCGTGGCGCAGCCGCTTTCCTCCAGCGCCTTGAGAAAGTCATGTGACAGAAACGGATTATGTTGCGATGCATCCGGATTGGCGCAGGCATCCCAGATGCCGCGGTCAATCGTGTCCATGCCGCTGTGAACGCGGAGTGTCAGTTTGTACGCTGGTCCGTTCATATATCGATCGTTCCGCGGTGATGAGCCGCTATCCCGGCATTGCCGGCATGAAACCTTCGAAGATGATCCCATCCGCATAGATGGCGGCTTTGCGCCTGTCTTCAAGCGTGCGCACCGTCCATGCGATCAGGGGCAGCCGCGGATAGCGCCGCCTGATCCCCGCTGACATCGCTGGCAGATCCGCGATGTTATAGGTCAGAAAAGCGGGGGCGATCCCGCTATTGTCGATCATATGGGTCAGCTTGTAACACTGCGCGGGCGTGAGCGGCATTTTCGGACGGCGCGCATAGCGATAGGCCGACAGGCCGCGCGGGATCTGCGGGGCATAGTGGCGCATGGCGCGGAGGCTGTCCGGATCGAAACCCATGACGCAGACAGGACCGCGATAGTTCACCAGATGTTCGGCTATATGGCGCTCCAACATGCGGCTGGCTTCTCCCGTACTCTTGATCTCAAGAAAAAGCGTCGTGCGTCCGTCGACCAGCTCCAGAAACTCGCCGAGAGGCAGTATACGGTCTTTCGTGCCGCGCATGCCGATGCGTTTCAGCGCCTCGGGAGACAATGCGCGCACCTCGCCTTCGCCGGTCGTCAGCCTTTCCAGCCGCCAGTCGTGAAAGATGACCGGTTCGCCGTCCTTCGCCGCCTGAATGTCGGTCTCGATGGCGTAACGCGCCTTGATCGCCGCTTCGAAGGCGCTCGCCGTATTCTCGATGACGCCGCGCCGCTCATTGTGCAGCCCGCGATGGGCGATAGCCGGAATGACCGGAAATCTCATGCAGCGATCCGTTACGAAATGGCAATGATGGCGTCGATTTCGACGGCCA
>CAYOUP010000007.1:0-24894 GCA_964407125.1 uncultured Hyphomicrobiaceae bacterium
CGCGCCGCCGATGCAGGACCGTTTACCGGCTCCGAATGGGAGATAGCTGTAGCGCTTCCGCTTGCCTGCATTTTCCGGCAGGAAACGGTCCGGATTGAAGGTGTCCGGATCGTCCCAATATTTTGGGTGGTGGTGCACGATATAGGCGCACATCACCATCTTGTCGCCCGGCTTGACCTTGTGCCCGCCGATTTCATCCTCGGCAATGGCCTGCCGGATAAAGCTCCAGATCGGCGGATAGAGCCGCATCGTTTCCTGGATGACCGAGCGCGTATAGGTGAGATTGTGAATGTCTTCCCAGGTCGGCATCCGGTCGCCATAGGCGTCCTCGCCTTCCTTGCGGATGCGGGCCGCGACATCGGGATAAAGATGCAGGAGATAGAAGCACCATGACAGTGTCAGCGCCGTCGTCTCGGTTCCCGCCCAGAGATATTGTTTCATCTCATCGATAATTTGAGCTTCATTGAACTCAGGGCGTTCCGGATCGGCGGAAGCTTCCTGCAGTATCGAGAGGAGTGAGGACGCCCGCCCTGAATCATGCGGGCCGGCTGCCAGGACCTGGCTTGGCACTGACAACCATTTAACGATCGCATCGGCCGCGGCCTCTTCCTGCGAAACTTCGGTCGCGCCATTGATCTTCTTCATGCGGATCGCGCTATGCTGCCCGACATCGGTATAGGCTTTGACCGCGCGAAAAACGACCTGCGGGTTGAACGGAACCTGACGGTTGAACATCGCCTTGCAGATCATGCTGGCGGCGAGCCCCCAGGTCTCTTCCAGCAGGTTGACCGTCTCGCCCGTTTCCGCGAAGCGCTCCCAGTCCTTCGCCTTGTCCTTCACCGAGGACAGCAGATAGGGCAGATATTCGCTGAACATCTTCGGCGTGAAGGCTTGCTGCTGCGGCATGCGGATCTTCTGCCAGAGCGCACCGTCGATGGTGATCATCGCATTACCGAAGATCGGATGCAGGCCGTCGAAATATTTGCCGTACTTGTTGGCGCCCTTGACCATCACCTGTTCGAAATAATCGACATCGCTCAGGAAGAAAATGCGCTCATCCTTCAGGTTGATCGGGACGCATCCGCCATAGCGGTCGTTCAGGCGCATCAGCACCTGCATCGGGTGGGTTTCTTTTGTCAAAAGACCGAGCTTGAACCAGACGCTTTCCGCCTCGCCAAGCGATTGCACGTGCGTATGTGCAATATCCATTAAAGCCCCCTTGTCCGGCCGCCGGAAATGGTGGTTGCGGACAGTGATCGCCGGGAATTTGTGAAGTTGAACCGCTCAAAGTGACGGTTAGTTCCTGCCGTCATAGCACTTGCAGCAAGAATATGTCCAGCAAGAGTGAGATTTGAAGCCCCCTTGTGAACATGGGAAAAATCGATTCAATTTTATGGATTGAAAGCCACAGCACGGGGCAAAAATCGATGTAACGGCATCACGCGGTGACATTCCATACCGCCTTTCGATGCAACTTGTCCTATAAGAACAAAAAAACAGTCAGAAGATTGGACGCGGGGAATTCATGAGCCACTTTTCAGGTAATGCAAAGCGCGGCGCTTTGCTTATCGCAACGATTGCCGCCACGACGATGGCGGCCTCGGTGAACGCATCCGGAGCTGACACTTACGAGGGCGGCTACAAGGATGACGGCGGTTATGCGTCTTCGGACTGGTCGATCGAGGCCGTGAAGGTTGGCGGTTTTATCGGTGTCAAGCCAACCTATGAAGGCTCGGATGAATATGAAGCCTTCGGTTTTCCCTACATCTTTCCGATCTTTGCAGGTGGTCCGGGCTTTTTCGACCGTATCGACGCGCGCGGGCTTGACGATATCCGCTTCAGGCTGATCGAGCGCGACGGATTTATCGCCGGGCCGCTCGCCGGGTACGATCTTGGCCGCGAAGAGAGCGATGGCGATCTGCTCGCAGGACTTGGCGATGTTGACGGCGGGTTCATCGGTGGCGGCTTTGTCGGATATCAGCTTGGCGCGTTTCTGTTCGATGTGTCCTATCACCAGTATTTCGGCGATGCCGACGGCTATCAGATTCGCTTCGGCGCCGAGACGACCCGTTATGTCAGCGACCGCACCAAGCTGACCACGCGCGTCGGCGCGACCTATGCCGATGATGGCTATATGGACACATATTTCAGCGTGTCGAGTGCCGCCACCGCTGCGGCCCCATTTAACGCCGACGCTGGCTTCAAGGATGTTTACGCACAGATCGGCATTGAGACCGACCTTGATGATCGCTGGTCCCTGCGTGGCACTGCGCGCTACAGCCGCCTGATCGGCGACGCAGCAGATAGCACCATTGTCGAAAGCGAAGACCAGTTTTACGGCCTTCTCGGGCTTTCGTATAAATTTTACACGGCTGAATAACAGGCCATCTCTTGCCGGCCCTCAACCCGCCCGCGTGATAAGATTTAGCCTGAACAATTGCCCGGGACCGTTTGCAGCAGGTCAAGGATGGCCTTATTGCGTCCGGATCTCGCTGTCATCAACCGTTCCGCCCAAAGCGATCTTCAGGGAATTGTCCAGATGCCTGGCTAGAGCCGCCTGGGTTCCACCGACATCGCCTTTATAAAGAGGTTCGAGGATGCCGAGATGTTCGTTGATGATGCGCGTGGCGTTGTAACGCGTAACCTGAATTCTTGACTGGACCACCATGCGGATCTTGATCGCAGTAACGCGGTAGACATTGGCTATAAGCTTGTTCCGCATCGTGCTGACAAAGCGTTCGTGCATATCCCAGTCGCGGTGCTGAATCTCATGAGACAGATCCTCGCTCGACGCGCCGTCCCCCTCCTGAATTCGCGAACGCGCCAATCGATGCCAATCGATCCATTCTGCGATCAGATCCCGGCTGAGCCGTTCAACCATGTCGGGCACCGCAGCAAGTTCGATGACCCGGCGCATCTGATAGGCATCGCGGACAAAAATGATGTCGAGGCTCGGCACCATAAGACCGCGCTGGGGTAGGGTCTGGAGCAGGCCCTCTGCCTCGAAACGCGGCACCGCCTCGCGCACCGACCCCAGTGTCGTGCCCGTCATTTCGACGAGTTCGCGCTGTGTGATGATCTGTCCGGGCCGTAACACTCCGTTATTCAGAAGATCCTCGATCCGCTCGTAGGCAGCCTGCCGCAATGGCACGTCGGCCTTGCCGGCATCATCGCGTGAACGTTTTCTGCGCGTGGCAAGAGATTCCCTGTCGGTCATAGGATCTTCCGATTTCGAGTTGTTAACATCACACTAACATGTTATTACCATGTTGGTAAGCGTTCACGTCGCGATGACCCGATATACCGGGCGGCATGGGAGGCTGTAAAGGAGCTGGTTCCAGGCAAGACGGACAGGCGCACGCCTTGCCGATCTTCGCGCGTTTTCGCCAATAGGGAGGAAAGCATGATAATGACCACCAATCGCCGCGAATTTATAGCTGCCGTTGCGGCTGTCACTCTTTCAGTGTCGGCTTTCGGCGTTTCCGCCGCCAGCGCAGCCGACAAGATCACGCTGCGCATGTCCACGCCTGCCACGGAAACCGACCAGCGCACCGTTGCTCTTGCGAATGTATTCGCCCCTGCCGTTGCCGATTTCGCAACTTATGAGCCGCATTACAATGCATCGCTGTTCAAGCAGGGGACAGAGCTTGAGGCGATTGCCCGCGGCAACCTCGAAATGTCGATCACCTCTGCGCAGGAATTGGCGACAATTATTCCCGAATTCTCGATTTTCACCGCCGGTTATCTGCACCGCGACGCAGAACACCAGAAGAAAGTCTTTGCCGCCGACTTCATGGACCCGCTGAAGAAAAAGGTGGAAGACCAACTCGGCGTGAAGCTCTTGTCGGTCATGTATCTCGGCCGCCGTCAACTCAACCTCCGCACCGATAAGGAAATCAAGACCCCTGAAGATCTCGCGGGCGTCAAGCTGCGCATGCCGGGATCGGATGCCTGGCAGTTCCTTGGCAAGGCGCTCGGCGCGAGCCCTGTGCCGATGGCCTTTACCGAGGTCTATACGGGCCTTCAGACAGGAGCCATCGATGGGCAGGACAACCCGTTGCCGACCGACAAGGACTCCAAGTTCTATGAAGTCACGAAGCAGATCGTGCTGACCTCGCATCTGGTCGACCTGAACTATATCGCCTTTTCCAAGAAAGTCTGGGATTCTCTGTCGTCTGAACAGCAGGCAACGCTTCAGAAGGCTGCCGATGATGCCGCCGAAAGCGGACGCCAGAAGCAGCTGGCTTTAGAGGCGGAGCTTGAGCAGTTCTTCAAGGATAAAGGCCTCAAGGTTTACGCCCCGGATGTCGATGCATTCCGCACACATGTGCAGAAGATGTATCTGGAATCCGAGTTCTCCAAATCCTGGCCGGAAGGGATGGTCGAAAAGATCAACGCCCTCTGAGGTCTTGGCGGAACATGGCCGTGAACCAACTCATAGGCTGGCTCAGGGCCAGGGCGGACAATGTGGCGGCGGGCCTGCTCGCCGCCATGTTCGCCGCCTTCATCTTTCAGATCTTCGCACGCTACGTGGTGCTGCGTTTTTACCCAGACACCAACATCGGATGGACGGTCGAATTGTGCCTTACGCTTTGGATCTGGGCCGTTTTCTGGGGAACGGCATTCTGCGTGAAGGAAAGCGATCACGTCAGGTTCGACATTCTCTATCTCACAATGGGAAACAGAGGCCGGCGGGTCATGGCCGTCGTTGCAGCGCTCGTGATCGCCGGGGCAATGCTGGCTGCACTACCCGCCACGTGGGACTACATCACCTTTTACAAGATCAAAAAGAGCGCTGTCCTGAAGTGGCGCCTCGACTACGTCTTCTCGATCTACGGCATCTTCGCGACCGTGATCATTATCCGCTATTTGTGGCGCGCGATCGCGATCATCCGCGGTGAATCGCCGGACGCGGCCGAGTCCGGCCATGAAGCGCCAATCGAAAACGAAAAGGCGCACCGCCCATGAGCGTCGCCTTTACCGCATGCCTCGGCGTTGTGCTCGTGCTCGCAGCGCTGGGCGCGCCCGTCGCCTTTTCGATGGTCACAGGCGCAATCGCCTATGTCGCCATCCGCGGGCAGGATCTGGCTTTGCCGGCCGAGCAAATGATCCAGGGGCTCTATGACAGTTTCGTATTGCTGGCAGTGCCGCTATTCATCGTTGCCGCCAATATCATGAATGCCGGGACGATCTCGGAACGGCTGCTCAGCTTCGTGATCGCGCTGGTCGGCCGTTTTCGCGGCGGGTTGGGCCATGTCAACGTCGTCGCCAGCCTGATCTTCGCGGGGATGTCCGGTTCAGCCGTGGCGGATGCGGCAGGCATCGGAAAACTCATTATAGAGATGATGCGCAAGGAGGGGCGCTACCCGGCCGGTTACGCCGCCGCCATCACCGCCGCCTCTTCGACCATCGGCCCGATCATCCCGCCGTCGATCCCGATGGTGCTCTATGCGCTCGTATCCGACCAGTCGATCGGCTATCTGTTTCTCGGGGGCATCCTGCCGGGCCTGCTGATGGGCGCGGTGCTCATGGGGATGAATGCCTGGATCGCGACGCGGCGTGATTTCAAGCTGGAAGAGCCAGTGCCGGTCAGCGAACTGCCGAAGCTGACGGCGAACGCCTTTCCAGCCCTGCTCATGCCCGTGATCCTGCTCTACGGCATTTATGGCGGTGTGACCACGCCGACGGAGGCCGCCGCGGTCGCAGCATTCTATGCGCTCATCCTGGCAAGCCTGTTCTACAGGGCGCTGTCGCTGAAATCGCTCTACCAGATCATGTCCGTCAGCGCCAAGCAATCCGCCGCCGTCGGTATCGTCATCGGCGGCGCGCTGATCTTCAACTACATCGTCGCCTCGGAAAACATTCCCGCAAAGATGCAGACATTGGTGAGCGCGCTGGAGCTTTCGCCGCTTGCCTTCCTGCTGATGGTCAACGGGGTTTTCCTGGTGCTCGGCTGCCTGCTCGATGCGTCCACCCTGATCCTCGTGATCATCCCGCTATTCCTGCCCGCCTGCCGGGCGCTCGGCATCGATCTCATCCATTTCGGCGTGGTCGCGGTGGTGAACTGCATGATCGGCCTGATCACGCCGCCTTACGGTATCGTGCTTTTCGTCATCAATGCGGTCACGGGGATTCCGCTTCGGGAGATCATTCATGAGATCTGGCTGTTCATGGCCGTTCTCATCGTCGCGCTCCTGATACTGATCCTGTTCCCGGACATCGTGCTCTGGCTGCCGCGCCAGCTCGGATACAACGGATGATGTCCGCGGCTTCATCGATATTTTCTCAAGAAAGGACCACCCCGGTGTTTCCCTCCATCCACGGCATCGTACCGGTCATGATCACGCCGTTTACGCCCGACGACCGCATCGACTGGGCCGGATATGAGGCGTTGATCGAATGGTATCTCGCGCACGGCTCCGAAGCGCTGTTTGCGGTCTGCCAGTCTTCCGAGATGCAGGCCCTGTCGCTCGAAGAACGCCGGGATCTCGCCCGCTTTACGGTCGACCGGGTGTCGGGACGTGTGCCGGTCGTCGCCTCGGGGCATGTTTCCGAAGCGATGGACGGGCAGATGGCGGAGCTTCTTGCCATGGCCGATACCGGTGTGGACGGCGTTGTGCTCGTCACCAACCGGCTCGCGGGGCAGCAGGAGGACAGCGCCACGCTGCGCTCCCGTCTTGACGCACTTCTGGAAGTGCTCCCGGCCGACCTGCCGCTCGGTCTTTACGAATGCCCCTCGCCCTACCGGCGGCTGCTGACCGATGACGAAATATCCTATTGCGCGGAAACCGGACGCTTCTCCTTTCTGAAGGATGTCTCCTGCGACCTGAAAACGATCGAGCGCCGCCTGGCGCTGACGCAGGAGACACCGCTCGCCATCAACAACGCCAACGCCGCAATTGCGTGGCCTGCGCTCCAGGCAGGTGCCAAAGGTTTCTGCGGCGTCATGAATAATTTCCATCCCGACCTCTACCGCTGGCTACAGGATCACGGGGCGGCGCATCCCGCATTCGCCGAAGACCTCGCCACCTTCCTCGCTCTTGCCGCCTTATGCGAACCGATGGGCTATCCAAAGCTCGCCAAGGTCTTTCACCGCCGTCTCGGCACACTCCAGCATGCTGGCAGCCGCACCGTGCCCTTCGATATCAATGAACGTTTCCTCGCGCTCGACGCGATCCTCGACCGCATCGAACAGGGCACACGGAACTTCCGCGCGCGCATTACCACGCTTCAGGAGGCAGCATGACGATCTGCGTGTTCGGTTCGGCGAATGTCGATCTCACCGCCTATGTCGACACACTGCCGCAGCCGGGCGTGACCTGTCATGCGCTGAGACATGCCGTGAGCCTGGGCGGCAAGGGCGCCAACCAGGCCGTCGCGGCGCAACAGCTCTATGCCGGTCCCGTTCGTTTTGCCGCCGCAGTGGGCGAGGACGGTTTCGGTGAACTTGTGCAGGATCTTCTCGTCAATTACGGCGTCTCGATAGCGGACATATCCGTATTGCCGGCGGCGGGAACGGGCCTTGCGCTCATCCATGTGGATGCGGCATCGCAGAACACCATCACGGTGATCGGCGGCGCGAACATGACCTGGTCCGACGAGGGGCCCGACGCGTGTCTTTTCGATGGCGCCCGTGTCGCACTCTTTCAGCTCGAAACGCCGTTCGCCGCGACACGGAACGCAATGCGTGCGGCCCGCGCGGCCGGGGCGTATGTCGTGCTGGATCCGGCTCCGGTGCCCGACGCCGATATTGGGCCTTTGCTTGCGCAGTCCGAAATCGTGACCCCCAACGAATACGAGGCGGAGCGCCTGACCGGCATCGCTCCGGTTGACGAAGCCTCGGCCATCCGTGCGGCGCGGGAACTCCTCAAAAGTGGCTGTGACACTGTCGTGTTGAAGCGTGGCGCCGAGGGGCTCGTTTACGCCAGCCAGTCCGGCAGCGCTGGCGCCATCGCGCCATTCAAAGTCAAGGCGGTGGATACGGTTGCCGCTGGCGATTGCTTCAATGGCGGCCTGGCCGCGGCTCTGGCCGAGGGCCGAAGTCTCGAAGACGCCCTCCTTTTCGCCTCGGCAGCAGGCGCACTCGCCACGACAAGGCCCGGTGCAGCCGATTCCGCCCCAGCCCGCGATCAGGTCGATGCTTTGATTGCAGGCCGCTAGAGCGGCGGATTCTTAATCGGAATCGGCTGGGCCGCTCTAACTTGTTGTTTATACCAAGTCTCGATGAGTTCGGCTCATCGGGATTTGGCAAGCGCAACCGCGCGCCCGAGCCGGTGCGAGGGAAAGCCCGAAGTGAGCGCTTGACGCTCACGATAAACGTTCGCTGGGCGCTTGAACGCAATAGGTTCTCATCAATGAGAACCGGTATTACGTATCGGATTTACCGGAAAACCAGTATCCACTTTTCGGTCCGATGCGCTAACTCGCAAATCGGAGCGGTTATTTTTCCGGCATAGGACGCCGCGCAGTTCGAAACCGGAGTGACGATGACATTCAAATGTCATGAAAATTTGATCCATCAGGAGGGGCTCTAGTGCATCGATCCAAACGGAGGCTTCAGCCGAAGTTTGGCAAAATTGATGCAAAGCAAAGGGGTAGCGCACCGCTTTCTCTACAAATGGACACCGCGCCTGTTCGATATCGAGCCATTTCTGCCCGAACATCTGGAGATTGTCCGCAATCTGGAGAAAGGCAGGACCGGGAAGGCGGCCGATTTGTTACGGGATCATCTGCTGGTATCGCGGGAAAGAGCAGTTGAACGTATCCGCTCACTGACCGGAAAATTCAGCCCCGACAATCTCCCTTATCTAACCCTGCTCTCACCGGCGTAAGCTTGGAAGAGTTGTCTGACCTGTAATCACGCTGAAAACATTGAGCAGTTCGCGGCCGACATCAGCATGTCCCGCGGAAAGTCGCAGGAGCCGAATTATCAGGCGAATTCATGAACGATGATAAAGTCAGATAGAGCAGGCGTTCTTCAAACCAAATAATATTTAAGATCACTTACTATTCAGATGCTACGTCAATCAAAGCCTTTACTTCGTCGAGGATAATGCGTTCATTAGTAAAAAGATTGTCCACCGTTTTATTATCATAAGCATCCCAGACAGCCGGCACGCAGTAATCCCAATTCAGATCAGTGATTCGGTATTTACCATTGTCTTCAGCAAGCCAGAACAAGGCATAGTTACCTTTTTTATATGAGTAGAACGGCAGGTCAAATGACTGCCAATCTTGAATATTAAGAGTATTGGAATTTTGTTGATTGCCGTGCAAGGTCTGCAATATTTCTACCTCTGTCCATTTCGAGCCAAAGGCATTACTTATAAAACCGCTGAAATCTTTTACCTTCGCATAGATAACCAAATCCGATTTTTTTATCACATTATCGGAAAACCATTGCTTATCCGGAGGCATGCAAGGTTTTGTGGCATATGCATCGCTGACCACCAGCAATGACAAGAACAAGAGACGTAGATATATTTTAATCATATATCACAACATCTTAAATATTCAGGGAATGGTCGGAGCGAGAGGATTTGAACCTCCGACCCCTGGTCCCCCAGACCAGTGCGCTAACCGGGCTGCGCTACGCTCCGACATGAGATTGCATATTTGCCTGCCGTGAACAGGCTGGTCAACATACTATTTGGCAAATCTTGCTTATCCACGTCCCGTCCGCCGATGCGATGAGGACGCTACACTAGCGAGCGCCGTTACTCTCGGCCAGAATCGTCTTGAGCATAGTCCGGCAATCTTCCAGTTCCCGGAGCACGGAGCTCAGCGCCTGCCTTTGTTCATTGGTCCAGCTTGGCGCATCACCGGCAGCCGCTGTTTTTCCTTGCGGCGACACAGATCGCTCTTCAGATGCAGGCGCGTGTTTCAAGACGCCGCGCCTTGCTTCGCTTGCGGCTTCGCCTGCCAGATTCGGGATTTGCGGCCCCGCTGCTTTGGTCTTCATCTCGTCGGGAAGCTCACTCCAGCATTCCTTGACGTAACGAACACCGTTATCACGTAATATGCGCTGCACGCCTTTGATCGTGTAACCGTCGCCGTAAAGGAGCCATCGGATGCCCCTCAACAGGTCAACGTCTTCCGGCCGGTAATAACGGCGGCCACCGCCGCGTTTCATCGGCCGGACCTGGCTGAATTTGCCTTCCCAGAAGCGTAAGACATGTTTAGGCACGTCCAGCTCGTCCGCCACTTCGCTGATCGTGCGGAATGCATTCATAGACTTTTCCAATTTTTCCCCGCTAGTCGCCCTACCCGACCCCCGCCGGGCTTATTCTGCCGCTTTCTTACTGTTGATCAATGAGGAGTTAACGCGCTCCTTCATGATATTGCTGGCTCTGAATATCAGAACCCGCCTTGGCGTAATCGGTACAACCTCCCCGGTTTTCGGATTACGTCCAACACGTTCTCTTTTATCACGTACGCCGAAAGATCCGAAGCTTGAAAGTTTCACGTTCTCGCCTTTTTCCAGGCAGGAAATAATTTCCTTGAGAACGCTTTCAACAAGCTCTGCAGACTCATTGCGCGGCAAGCCGACCTTTTGAAAGACAGCTTCCGCCAAATCGGCTCGTGTAAGTGTTTTGCCGCCAGACGGCATGAACTCAAACCATGATTAAATGTTAATGTCGCTTAATACTAATAGAAATCACCACGCATGGTCAACGCTGGATTGCGACCATCATGCTGATTCGAAAAGACTTTCAGGGATGTTGATGGAAAAAAGTCCATTTTTCCACGATGTGAAAATTCATGGCGATACAATAAAGCTCAAAATAACAGGGAAAAAAGCATACAATTTATTGCAAGTTCTATGTAATGGAATGCTTTACCCCTGCATTCCGCTGGGTGAACTACCAACGCAACAGAACTGAGCCCCAGGTAAATCCTCCACCCATCGCTTCCAGAAGAACAAGATCGCCTTCCTTCAGCCGGCCGTCGAGCCGCGCGGTATCGATCGCAAGCGGAATGGAGGCAGCGGACGTGTTTCCATGTTTAGCCAGCGTCATCACGATCTTGTCGGGCGATATGGAGAGTTTGCGCGCCGTTCCGTCGAGAATGCGCTTGTTTGCCTGGTGCGGGATGAACCAGTCTATGTCGTCAGAGGTCAGATCGTGGCGGCGCAGCGCTTCCTCGATAACTTCGGCAATCGCGCCTACGGCAAACCGGAAGACTTCCTTGCCCTGCATCCTGATGTGGCCCACCTGTTTCGATGAGGAAGGGCCGCCATCGACATAGAGCAGCTCCTTGTGCCGGCCATCGGAGCGCAGGACGGAGCCGAGAATGCCGCGATTACCCGCTTTCTCCAGCGTGGAGCCTTCGACCACGACCGCGCCCGCGCCATCGCCGAACAGCACGCAGGTGGTTCTGTCGGTCCAGTCCAGTATCCGCGAAAAGGTCTCGGCGCCAATGACCAGCGCGCGACGGCACTGACCCGATTTGACGAAACTGTCCGCCGTTGCCAGCGCATAGACGAACCCCGAACAAACGGCCTGAATATCGAACGCTGCGCCGTGGGAGATTCCCAGACCGGCCTGCACCGAGACCGCCGATGCCGGAAAGGTCTGGTCCGGTGTCGAGGTCGCCAGAATGATGAGATCAATGTCGCTTGCATCGAAGCCGCCATTTTCCAGCGCTCTGCGGGCTGCGACGATTGCGAGATCGGAGGTCAACTCACCCTCTGCCGCGACATGGCGCTCGTGGATACCCGAACGCTCGACGATCCATTCGTCGCTTGTGTCGACAATGCGCGAAAGATCGGCATTGGTAAGCACTTTTTCGGGTAAATATGACCCGCATCCACAAATGACTGAACGAATAAAACTCACGTCACAACATCCGTATCTTTGAGTTCCGGAGCCTGTTGCAGGGCCGCTTGAAAACGCTCGATATCCTTGGCGATAGAGCTGACCAGCCCGCTCCTCGCCATGTCGTATCCGAGATCAATGGCGCTTGCAAAGCCTATCGCATCGGCTCCGCCATGGCTCTTGATAACTATTCCCTGAAGGCCAAGAAATATGCCGCCATTCGAGTGGCGCGGATCCATCTTGTCCCGCAGTGCGCGAAATGCGCCCTGTGCAAAAAACGCTCCGATCTTCGCAAGCAGGGAGCGGTTCATGGCAGCTCGAAGATAGGCCGCAATCTGCTTGGCCGTTCCTTCGGCGGCCTTGAGCGCAATATTGCCTGTAAATCCTTCGGTTACCACAACGTCGACGACACCTTTGCCGAGATCGTCTCCTTCAACGAAGCCATGATAATGTATTGGCAAATCAGGCTTTTTTAAAGCTTCGCCGGCCAGTTTTATGTCTTCAAGCCCCTTGACTTCCTCAACACCGATATTGAGCAGGCCCACCGACGGCATGTCGACATGGAAAAGCGCCCGCGCCAGCGCTGCCCCCATACCGGCATTGTTGACGAGCCGTTTCGCGTCCGCGCCGACATTTGCACCAACATCAATCACGATACACTCGCTGGAAATGGTCGGCCAGATCCCGGCAATCGCCGGGCGATCGATATTGGCGATCGTCTGAAGGCAGAACATCGACATCACCATCAGCGCACCGGTATTACCAGCCGAGACAACGGCATCCGCTTCCCCGTTCTTTACCGACTGAAGGGCCATCCACATGCTGGACTTGCCGCGCCCCTGCCGCAGCGCCTGGCTGGGCTTGGCGTCCATCGAGATGGCGACATCGGTATGAATGACACGGGAATTGCGCGCCAGAGCCGCATGGTCTTCGAGTATGGGCTCGATAATTTTCCGGTCGCCGAATATGAGAAATTCCGTATCCGGATGGCGCACGAGCGAGATTGCTGCAGCGGGTATGACCACCGACGGGCCATGATCGCCACCCATCGCGTCGAGTGCTATTCTGATCCGTGCGTCCATATTATCAGTCCGGATTGCCCCAGTGACCGCGCCAGCGCAGCGCGCGTCCAAATTGACGCGAACAGTTGCGCTAACTTACTGGTATAGATCAACTTAACTTCGTTCAAGCGACTTCACTTGAATGAGGGTTGATCTAGACGCAACACTCGCCGAAGCGCCTCATGAACGCGCGTGACCTTACTTCATGCGGTAGGTAATACAAGGAAATTTAGGGCACAAAGCCGATCTTCCTTGCAAGGATGCACGGGCTTGATGGCGATGTGGGATGCCTAGTTTTTGGATTTCAACTTCGCGAGATCCGCAAACGGGCTCAATGCGCGACCGTCAGGGCCACTGAGGGGATCCTTCCAGTCGAAACTGGCGTTTTCCCTGCGCGGATAGGCTTCCATCGCGGTTGAAAGAATTTCGATCGCGAAACCTGCCATATCCGCGCGGCCCGCGATGATCGGTACGGGCGGATCGTCGGGTAGTTGTTCCTCGAAAAACTCATTTTCCTCAGACGCGGTATCGTCACCCTGCAATTGGGATTCCGGCCAGAGCTCGGTCTCGACTGGCTTGTCCACGACTTCGGGAACCGGTTCGAGCGTTATCACACAGGCTTGCGACAGCTCCGCGCGAAGCGTCCCGGTCAGTTTGAACCGTCCTTTTAAGAGCGGTTCGATCCGGTAATCCAATACAAACGAATCGAGATCAATGAGGCCAAGAAAGACTGCGACGGCCCGGCGTTCGTCGCTGTTCAGTTCCAGTGTGCCCGAGACCGGCTCTGCTATGCGGCCCGTTTCAACCAGATGAACCGGCAGTTCAGGGGACCGGATTGCCCGTCTGCTAATTGCCATGCCTTTCACCGCCTATCACCGGAAAACGGATGTTTCCCTGAAGGAGCATGTTCAAAGGCATTTCCTGAATATTCTTGATTGACTGAACGATGTAAGTGCACAGCTCATCCGCGGCAACCGGATGTTCCTCGCCCTCGCCCGGGCCATCGGCCGACTGAAAGCTTTTCCAGATTTCCTCGGCAAGGCCATTCATGTCACTACGCTGCATCATCGTCGAGTAAGCGAGCAACTGGCCATAGAACAGCTGAGCAATCTTTCTGACTTCCTTGGGCACATTCCGGTCCGATACGCCGAGATCGCGGACCATTGTATCCATTTCCCGTATAAAGGCTTCGACAATTTCCTGGGCAAGAAGTTGCCCCTCGCGTCCGCCAATTTTGAGAATCTGCAATACAATGAACATATGGATCACGAGCATGTCGAAGCGGCCAGACAGCGTATCCGGCACCGAGCAATGCAGGTAGAAGCTCGGCTCGCGCGACTGTGCCACAATTGCATCGTAAATTTTTTCGGCAGCTTCTTTTCTGGCAGCACGGCCTGCAAACCAACGAAACATTGGAGTTGAATGACCTTGAGCCTGGAATCTGTTACGCGTCATGTTTGTCACAGCAGTCACCACCACGCAGATTGATAATTAATGCCTCAGGATCATAACCTTCAACCGCCTAACTTTAGGCACTTAAGAATTGCAAGGTACAGCCCTATGTCCAATCAAGAAACCCTATATCGTAGAATTGGTGCGTTCATGAGGCCAAACACTATCCCCGAACGAAAAAATTTAATACGCCCAGTCCGCGACTCTTTTGCTGCGCTGTGCATCCTGGCCGGTCTTTCCGGTTGTGCAGCCGACATAACCCGTCACGGTCATGTCTTTGCAGAGGAAGATTTAGCACAGATTAAAGATGGAATGAGCCAAGACCAAGTGATTCTTGCGCTTGGAACACCCGATACAAAATCAACGGCAAGTCAATCAGCATACTACTACATTTCAACGACAGCAGAAAGGTCCGCGGCATTCCTGGAGCCTAAAATTGTAGATCGTAAAGTTGTAGCAATCTATTTCGATGAAAACAATCTTGTAAAACAGGTTGCCAATTATGGAATCGAAGATGGCAAGGTTATCGACTTTGTCACGCGTGAAACGCCATCGCGCGGATCGGAAGATAGTCTGCTGCAAGAGCTGTTCCGTAATATTGGTAATCCTAATAAAAACGTAGCAGGTGGTGGCGGCCCCAACGTACCAGGCGGCGGCGGCAGGTATTAAACTCGCGCTGAGATCTGATTTATACCGGTTCTCATTGATGAGAGCCGGTATTATGACCTGCGAAGAAATGGCAACAGAGCCAGCGCAGCAAAAAGCAGCGATGTCAGCGCACTGTATCCCGCCAGCGAGAGGCCGAAAATACGCAAGGCAGCTTGGTCGCATCGCACAACCTGGGTTTTGTTCAGGCTGGCCAGCAGATCGGCGGGATTGCTTGCAAGTTCTCCAGCGCCACCGGAGCAGGCTTCCGGCCCTAGCCACCAGCCCCATTCGATGCCTGAATGATAAACGCCGAGCCCTGAATTGATCAGAAAACCGATCGCCATGATCGCCAGAAGCGCCTTCGTCACGAGCGGGCGTCCGGACGCAAAGGCGAAAGCCATGACGCCGAGCGGGATTGCGGCATAATAGGCGATGCGCTGGTCGAGGCATAGCGGACAGGGCGGTATGCCGCCAATATGCTCGATCCCCAAAGCGCCCGCCACTGTCAGCGCACTCAGGACAGCGATGATCAGTCCAGCATTTGTCAGGCTGAGACTGAAACCATTCCGGCTTTCGGCAAGAATCCTATAACCCATATCGAACCAATACGAATCCCGCGACTGCGAGCGCCGCCACCCCGGCGGTCAGTATCTCCAGCCGTCTTTCGATGAAACCCCGAATCGGCTCGCCAAAATAATACAGAAGGGTCGCCAGCAGAAAAAAGCGTCCTCCGCGGCCAAGAGCCGATAACAGCATGAACAGGCCGAAATCATAGGCAAGCAGCCCGCTTGTGATCGTAAAAACCTTGTAGGGAATCGGTGTAAACCCGGCCAGCAGGATAATCAGTATACCCCATTCCTTATATTGAGCCTTGAAAGCCTCCATCTGGTCCTGAAGGTGATAGAGATTAACGACCCATTGCCCGATCGTGTCGTAAAGGAACGCCCCTATTGCATAGCCCAGCGCCCCACCCAGAACGGATGCGGCAGTACATATGGCTGCGAACCCGAACGCCTTGCGTCGCTCCGCCAGCGCCATCGGAATGAGGAGCACGTCCGGCGGAATCGGAAAGAACGAGCTTTCCGCAAAGGAAATCGCCGCCAGCGCCTTCCGGGCATTGCGGTGGGCTGCGAATGACATGGTCCAGTTGTAGAGTTGCCTGAGCATGGCTGTTTGTTATTCAGGGAGCGCATGAATGTCTATTGAATAAATGAAGGCGGCTGACAGGGAACGCTCAATTTCGATTGAACGGGTGTTCGATCTGCACCGCATGGCCGATTCAGGACTTTTATATTTCGTGCCATTATAATGGCGTGAAATTTGCCTCTGTCATCTCGGGTGCTGTCTCTTGTCCTCTCAGGAGAAATGCCGCCCGTTGGAAGGTTATTGCTGCATGGGATATACACGTACGCCACGGAACTTCTTCAGGCCGCTCGCGGCGGGCGCTCCAATGCCATTGCGCGAACGCCCCGTCAGACTGGAGCGCATGATCCACTTCATTCCGCCGCATATCGAGAAAATTCGCGCGCGCGCGCCGGACATCGCCAAGGATGTGGATGTCGTTCTGGGTAATCTCGAAGATGCCGTGCCCGCCGATGCCAAGGAGGCGGCGCGCCGGGGTTTCATCGAGCTGGCGCAGGCGCATGATTCCACCGTGTCGGGGCTGTGGACGCGGATCAACTGCCTGAACAGCCCATGGGTTCTCGACGATCTGATGGAAATTGTCCCGGCGGTGGGAGAAAAGCTCGACGTCATCATGCTACCCAAGGTCGATGGGCCTTGGGACATTCATTATCTGGACCAGCTCCTTGCCCAGCTTGAAGCCAGAGCCGGGATCAGCCGCCCGATCATGATCCACGCCATTCTCGAGACGGCGGAGGGCGTTAACAATGTCAATGAAATCGCCGCCGCAAGTCCGCGCATGCACGGTATGAGTCTGGGGCCCGCCGATCTGGCCGCTTCGCGGCGCATGAAGACGACGCGCGTCGGCGGCGGTCATCCCGGATACGGCGTTCTGGCCGACCCGGATGGCGATGCGCGCCGGGCTTATGCCCAGCAGGATCTCTGGCATTACACAATCGGGCGTATGGTCGATGCATGCGCAGCGAATGGACTGGACGCATTTTATGGCCCATTCGGCGATTTTTCCGACCCGGAGGCCTGCGAAACACAGTTCCGTAACGCCTATCTGCAAGGCTGCGTGGGAGCGTGGACGCTGCATCCGAGCCAGGTGGACATCGCCAAGCGCGTCTTCAGTCCCGAACCGGATGAGGTAAAGCTGGCAAAACGCATCGTCGAGGCCATGCCGGATGGAACCGGAGCGGTCATGATTGACGGCAAGATGCAGGATGATGCGACCTGGAAACAGGCAAAAGTCATTCTCGATCGTGCTGAACTCGTAGCCCAGAAAGAGCCTGACATGGCGGCGCGATACGGACTATAAAAATTTGCCGAAAACGACTACATGTTAGATGCGGTTATAAGGCCGCGTGAGTAATAGCAGGTATCTATTATTATAACGATGATGTCTTCCAGAATGGCGAAATATCAACTGGGACAGATCGTCCGCCACCGCTTCTATCCGTTTCGCGGTGTCGTATTCGATGTCGATCCCGAATTTGCCAATACAGATGAGTGGTGGGAATCGATCCCTGCGGAGATACGTCCGCGGAAGGACCAGCCATATTACCATCTTCTCGCGGAGAATGAGGAAACGGAATATATCGCCTATGTATCGGAGCAGAACCTGCTGCCCGATGAGTCCGGCGAACCCTTACGCCATTCGCAGATATCGGAGCTCTTCGATGATCTGGAAGACGGCGTCTACCGCAGCCGCTACGTGCAGGAGCATTAAAGCATATCGCGGCGAATGGAATTCGCGCGGAACGTTCTAACTGCTTGATTTCGCGTGTTCTTTATCCAATAATCGGTTCCCGCTTTTGGGAGACGCGCTGTAGGCTGTGTTCAGCTGAAATTGAGACGCTTTTCCCATTTCCCGCTTGTGAACCTTATAGATGACAGTTTCACCCTCACCCGGCACTTTGCGCCGCCCGCTCCCAAAAGGTGAACGCTTGTCGTTCACCTTTTGCAGAAGTCCCCATTGGGAGAGGAGAGCGCTAGTAATGCCGCGCCACACAACGGCGGAAACGCCAATTATTGTAGCCCCAGCGTTGACCGCAAATCCGGCGCCACTTTCTGACCGGGTTAAACCGGACTCTCACATCATGACGGCGCAGGCAACGACGATAGCGGTAATTATTCCAGCCCCAGCGCCTTGCGCAGATCCGGCGCCATTTGCGATGATGCCGGAAGGTAACCTTTTCGACCTTGCTGTCGGCTTTCGCAGCCTGAGAGGCAATCGACTGAAGTGGCTCCAATGGGATCTGCGCTGCCTGAGCGGAGCCGTTAGCTCCGGCCAATGCGGCGAAGCCCAGAGCGGCAAGGGCAAATCCAGTTTTGACGTTGATCATGCACTTTCCTTGTGAGGTTCAACCTCGGCATGATCATTATTTTTATTTCAGATAAAAAATAACAGCTGCATATTGTATATGAATTTCACACATAATACTGAAAATATACTATGTCTCCTGTGAAATATTCATGAATTGTCGCTATATCTTGCAAATCTCCAGTCTCATCACAGGCTGCTACAAAATAAGACCTGGCGTTCAGCATAGCTTCAGCAACTTCCCCGTGCATTGCTCAATAAGCAGAGATCGCCCCATCCGCCGCGCGCGGATCAGACGAGCCGAACAAATAGCCGTCCCGGCGAAGAACAGAGTTCGTCCGCCCCAGAATCCGGTGCTCCCATTGGCCTTTCTCGTCCTTGGGAAGCAAAAAGCCGCGCGCTTCAAGCAGCGCAAGCGTATCGGGCGAGACGCCTCGCTCGGTAAAAACCAGATCCGGCAGCCATTGATGATGGATGCGCGGGGCCGCCGTGGCCTCCGCGATGTTCATGTTAAAGTCTATAACATTCATCAGGATCTGCATGACGACGGTGATGATCGTGCTGCCGCCTGGGCTGCCCGTGGCGAGAAACGGCTCGCCGTCCTTGAACACGATTGTCGGCGTCATCGACGAGAGCGGGCGCTTACGCCCCTCAATCGCATTGGCCTCGCCGCCGATCAGTCCGTAGGCATTCGGTACGCCGGGCTTCGAGGCAAAATCGTCCATTTCGTTATTCAGCAGGAAGCCCGCACCATCGACGGACCAGCCGCTGCCGAAGGCAAAATTCAGCGTGTAGGTATTGGCGACGGCATTGCCGTCCTTGTCCATGATCGAGAAATGGGTGGTCTGCTCGCTTTCATATGCTGCGGGCGTTCCGGCGGAAATATCGGAGGATTTCGACGCCTTTATCAGGTCGATACCCTCGCGCAGCTTCGCCGCATAAGCCTTGCTCGCCAACCCGGCGACGGGCACATCCCAGAAATCCGGATCGCCCATATGCTCGGCGCGGTCGGCATAGGCGCGGCGCATCGCCTCGACCATTCGGTGAATTGTGTCGGCGCTATTGTGGCCGGTTGCGGCGATATCATAGCCTTCGAGAATGTTCAGCATCTGGATCAGATGCGTTCCACCCGACGATGGCGGCGGCATCGAATAGATTTCGTAGCCGCGATAAGTCCCGCGAACGGGTTCACGCTCGACGACCCGGTAGCCCTCAAGGTCCTCATGCGTGATCAGGCCATTGCCGGTTTTCATCTCGGCAACGATCGCGTCGGCCACCCAGCCCTTGTAGAAACCGTCGCGCCCTTTCTCTGCAATCGTCTTCAGCGTTTTCGCCAGGTCCGGCTGCTTTAAAGTCTCACCCATTGCATAGGGACGTCCATCAGGGTGAACGAAATAGGCCGCCGACGACTGATCCTTGACAAAGCGCGGCACATTCTGCGTCAGCGCGAAAGCGAGGCCGCGCGGAATTTCGAAACCCTCCTCCGCCAGCCGGATGGCAGGTGCAAGAACATCGGCCAGCGTCATTGTTCCATAATTTTCAAGCACATGGATCAAGCCGGCGACGGTTCCCGGCACCCCGGCAGAGGCATGGGAGAAACGTGCCTTGTCCTGATCGACATCGCCATCGGCCCCGAGAAACAGGTCGCGCCCGGCCGCCAGAGGCGCCATTTCGCGATAGTCGATCGCGACGATCTTCTTCTCTTTCGCAAGCGCGATCATCATGAAACCGCCGCCGCCGAGATTGCCCGCCTGCGGATGCGAAACCGCCATGGCGAAGCCGGTCGCAACCGCCGCGTCGAAAGCGTTTCCGCCTTGCTTCAGGATTTCGACGCCGACTTCAGAAGCAATCGCGTCCTGCGTCGCGACCATGCCGTTCTGCCCGATGACGGGATGAAAACGTGCATTGCGGGAGATCAGCGCTTCAGCCGCCGGGTCGGCTTTTTGCTGAGCGCTTGCGGGCGCGGTGGCGAATGAGAAGGCAGCAAGGAGGACGGCAAGAAGCAGCTTGCTCATGAAAAAACCTGCCAGATTTGAGGAACGCTTTACGCACCATTGTGGCGCATGATCCGGCGTTGGGAAAGCGCACAGACATCAAATCTTGCCGATCATCACAATCCTTGTTAGTTGCGTCAATGCATCACGACACGCATAAATTGCCGAAACCATCTGGATAAGTCCAAAATTATACAACCTTAAAGGGAAAATAGAGTTAGTTTCGCCTCACCGCCAACCTGTCGGAGTTGAGGCGTAAGCGTATGAGTATTTTCTCATCGGCATGAAACGGGCGGCGTTTCAGTCAGTACATGTATCGAAAGTGTAGGATTCATGGGGAAGTACGTATCGGTTGCGTCGCGTTCTGCGTGCGCGTTCATTTGCCTGGCGGCCGCTTGGAGCCCGGCAAATTCCGCCGACCTCGGTTATCCAAGAGGCGGCGGGTATAAGGACTATGGCGATCCTATCGTCGTCCCGTCGAATTTCTTTTCCTGGACAGGTTTTTTTCTCGGCGGAAACCTCGGCTATAGCTGGGGCAATACAAGCACCTACAATCTACCCGGCTCCGGAACTGGCGCCGGTTTCAATAGCGGAGCCACCGGCTTTGACCTGAACCCGGACGGTTGGCTTGGCGGCGTTTCCACTGGCTATAACTGGCATACTGACGCGTTCGTCTTCGGTTTCGAAGGCGATCTCGGCTATCTCGGCGCGGAAGACGGCGAGAGAACCGCAACGGCTTTCGCCAATGCCGACTATGGCTGGTATGGCACGTTGACCGCGCGCGCAGGCTATGCGCAGGACCGTCTCCTTTTCTATGCAAAAGGCGGTTTCGCTTTCGCCGACATCGATAACACGGCGGGCGCCGTAAGTGGCGGCTCTAATGTCGCGACAGACTTCACGGAAAATCATGAGGTCCACACGGGTTGGGCCTTGGGTGCTGGCACTGAATATGCCTTTAACCCGAATATGTCGATGAAGATCGAATATCTGTATATGGACTTCGGAGACGAAACATCGACCAATGCCGATGGCGACATTTTCGAGCATGATAACAATATTCATACCGTCAAGGTCGGCGTCAGCTATTTCCTCCATACAATACCGCCATTACTGAAATAAGAGCGGCAAGGATCATCATGAGCGGGGGCTGTATCAACCGCCTCCGCCCATTTCTTTCATTCGACTTCGGTTGTGACCCGCGCGCCCGCTTCCAGCGTCCGGTGAACGGGGCATTTATCCGCGATCTCGGTCAGCTTCGCCCGCTGCTCATCGGTAAGATCGCCGCGAAAACGTAGTGTGCGGTCGAAATGATCGACGCGTGAGCTTGCGCTTTCGCAATCCACGCAATCATCGGCATGCCGCTTCTCGTGCCGGATCAGCACTTCCACATGCTCCAGCGGAATTTGCTTGCGCTCGGCATACATGCGGATCGTCATCGAGGTGCATGCGCCGAGCCCGATCGCAACATAATCATAAGGCGTCGGCCCGGTATTGGTCCCGCCGACACTGGCCGGCTCGTCAGCCAGCATGCGATGCGGACCTATACTGACATTTTGCTGGAACTTGCCTTGCCCGGTTTCTGATACGACCACCGCATCATCCTCGGCGGGGGCATCATCTTTCGCCTTCGGCTCTTCCTGCGCAATAAAGCGCGTCGCCCATGCGCTCAGCACATCGGCGACATAGATCGCATCGGAGTGCCGCGAGAGCAGATGATCCGCACCGTCAAGCGAAACGAAACTTTTCGGATGCTTTGCCGCCTGAAAAATCGCCGCTGCATTTTCAATCCCGACGGTCTGGTCGGTCGGCGCATGGAAAACAAGCAGCGCCTTGCGCATATTGGCGATTCGATCCTGAAAACTCACCGCCTCCAGATCGTCGAGGAACTGTTTCCTGATGCTGAATTTACGGCCTGCGAGCGTAACCTCAGCCTCGCCCTTCTCGCGGATTTCCTCGATATGGGCGGCGAAATTGTGAACCACATGCGCCGCGTCGGCGGGTGCCCCAATCGTTGCAACAGCCTTCACTTCCGGAATCTTGCCAGCCGCTGAAAGCACCGCCGCGCCGCCAAGACTATGCCCGATCAGAATTTCCGGCGCCTGCCCCAGCCCTCGCAGATAGTCGGCGGCGGCCAGCAGATCCTGAACATTGGAGGAGAAATTGGTGTTGGCGAACTCGCCCTCGCTCGCGCCGAGGCCGGTAAAATCGAAGCGCAGCACCTGAAAGCCGCGCCCCGCCAGCTCGCGCGCAATCCGGGACGCCGCATAGATATCCTTGGAGCAGGTAAAGCAATGGGCGAAAATCACGGTCGCCTTGGGCTGACCGGCCGGACGATCCATGCGCGCCGCAAGCATCGCCCCTTGCGACCCCGGAAATGTAATTTTCTCAGAACTCGCCGCCATGCGTTCCTCCTGTTCCCGGAAAAATCCCAACAAATCTTCGTTGAGATAAGGCGAACAGGCAAACACATCCAAATCACTTATGGGTTTATGCGGCGTGAGGCGATGAGACGGAAACCGTGAAGCAGCACCAAAAAAGGCCGCCCCAAAGGAGCGGCCTTCCATCCAACTGGTATGAACCGGATTAGAACTTGATGCGGGAACCGACGAGGATTGACGAGAAATCCTCTAAATCGGCCGCAGTTCCATCATCGAAGTTGTAGTTGCGATACTGGGCATAGACGTCCATCGCAGCGCTGTCGATCTGCTGCACGATACCAAAGCCGAAGACTTCGGCGTCACTGCCGGTAGCATCATCCTGAAAGTCATCATACTGGCCATATTCACCATAGATGGTCGTGGCGCCATAACCGAAGAAGTTCTTCTCGATACCAGACGTCACATGGTAGAAGCTTTTGTCATCGGGGTTTGTCAAATTATCCTGCTCACCCGTTCCAAAAGCGACAAAAAGGCCTGTCGGAACGTGCATGATGGACGCAGACCCGGCCACAAGTTCCCGATCATCAGAACCATCCGCGTCAAGGACACTGTAACCGATACCGGCGGCGATACGGAACGCGTTGAATTCGCCCGAGTAACGAAGGGTTACGTCGAATTGGTCTGCTTTCTGATCACCCTGATCAACCCAGGAGGCGGATATGATGAAGCCTGCAATTGATGGCGAGTCGTAGCGAACGAGATCGTCGTTTCCGCCAGTGAAGCTATTGACGAAATCACCGAGCTTGGCACCACCGGCGCCTCGTACGAGGAAGCTACCTTCATTCGTGCCACGGCCCTGAAGAACGTTGGCAAGAACGATATCGTCGATTGCGTCTGTCGCCGCGTCGGTTTTACCCAGCGTCAAACGGCCAAGCTGCTCGCTCTCGATCCACAGATAGCTGTGGGCAAGCGAGAAATTGGTATCATCTCCAACGTCGCCATTCTGATCTACTTTTGATTGCTCGGAAGCACGGGCGTTGACCTCGATCTTGTAACCAGCGGTCCAGCCCGGCTTGATCGAAGCTGAGCCGATGAAACCAAAGCGCGATCCGGATTCGCTGCCGTCAACCGAGAAAATGTCGCTGTCTTCGCCATCATCCCAGATCAGAAGCGCCCGGTTGACCTGGCCGTAGACCTGCAGGCTTACGACACGGTTGCCTTTGCGGGCGGTCGTTGATTCGAGTTCGGCAACACGCTCTTCCAGATCCGCGCAACAGCCACTGCCAAGATCGGCTGCCTTTGCAGACGCAGACAGGCCCAGCAGCAATCCTGCTGCCGCGGCCAGAGTTATTTTACTGGTCGTCATTGATTCCCCCATTCCAAATTATCTCAGGCACCGGGATTACCCCACCCTGGCCTTCGAGATTTCTACACACCTGCAATGAGAGCCTGTCAAAATGAGGGGGATGCACGCTTGCCTCTCCCCTTGGGGAAGGGAGACGGGGCGTGGATTCCGTTTCAGTTCAACACGCTCTCTAAGCTGGAGACACCAATCCGGAGAGAGAGATGAGAGAGATTTTTTTTGGGTCGGAAAGACTCGCATCTCCAGCCAACTGTCGATAGTAAACACCGGCAAGGGGACACGCTTAAGGTGCAATAGAGGTATTATTGTGCTATTTGAATGGCACAACTATTGCGATAAATCTGGAAAAAATAATTCAAGTAAATTCAGGAAAAGCGAAATGTCGTAAAGCTTCTTCGGAAATAACTACGTTAAACTACTTAATATCACATCACGAAACATGGCGGAATAAAGCAAAGAAAAAGGCCGCCCCAAAGGGGACGGCCTTCCATCTAACCGGTGTAAACCAGATCAGAACTTGATGCGAGTACCGAGGAGGATCGACGAGAAATCTTCTTCCGAAGTTGCGTCCCCTGGTCCTTGATTGTCTTCGAAGCTATACAGGCGGTACTGAGCATAGACATCCATCGCAGCGCTGTCGATCTGCTGCACGATACCAAAGCCCAGAACTGTAGCTTCGCTATCACCGTCTTCGTCGTTGCCATCTATTCCGCCGCCGTTTTCCTGGAGGTTGT
>CAYOUP010000008.1:0-22646 GCA_964407125.1 uncultured Hyphomicrobiaceae bacterium
ATGGAAACCGGCTCGCCCTCTGGCCCTTCGCCCAGCTCGATCCGCCCCTTGCCCGAGATGGCATGTCTGGTGAGATCCGCTGTACCGGCAGCCCGGACTCTGATGCGTGGAGCATCGAGCTTCAGGGTGCGAATCCGAATCTGGTCCTTGCCGAGATAATCTGCATTCAGATTGAAGCTGCTTTTGCCGGTCAAAAGACTGGCATAGGCGCCGGGCAGGAAACGGCCAATCTCGCCATCGGCATCTATTGCTATCGACAGCCTGTCCTCCGCCCCGGTAAGCGTAAGCCTGCCTCCGGCCGCCCGCTCATTATTGACAGCCAGCAGCCAGTCGCCTCGCCAGCCATCCAGCCGCCCGTTTCCCTTCAATTCGAGTTTCAGATCCTGGCCGCCGTCAATATCGAGCAAGCTATTGAGCACGCCGCCAGCTTTTTCCTCCGCATTGGCGTCAATGCTAAGCGTATCCGTATAGGCACGATAGTCGGCATGGGCTGTTGCAAAGCTTGGCCGGTCCATGTCCTGTACCGACACGGACGCGGCAATTGTTTCTTCAGGATTGTTGGCGTCGATCCGCCCACTGATTGAAAGCCGCGCAGGAGCACCAAGGACCGGTTTTGAGAGAATGGCTTCGGCAATTTCCATGCGGCCGATCGTCAAGGGCGGAAGAAGCGGATCGCCTGCATGCAAGGGCAGGGACTGAGGCGCGGCGTCACTCGGCCCGCCTGCTGCCGCATCCTTCCCGGAAGGCAGACGCCGCACATCCGCTCGCTTGACCTGCAAGGTCCCAATCGTAATGCGTCCGCCCAACAGGTCGGATGGTGACCAGCTGAAACGTATTTGCTCCAGCTCCGCCAGCAAACCATCCGCGTCGGAAATGGTGATCCGGCTGATCTCACCCTGATCGAAGAGCGACCCTGACAGTTCACCCGTTTCAACGGTCATGGTCTCGTAAGATAATGCCCAACTGGCCAAACCGAGCAAAGCGCGCTGGCCGGGACCGGTCGCGGTCAGAAACAAGCCCCCGGCAAGTAGCAGGCCCGTGGCGCCGCCCAGAATGCCTGTGCCATATTTGACGGCGCGCCTCATCAGAATGCCTGCCCCAGACCGACATAAACGACGACTTCGGGATCATCGTCGAGCCGATCGAGAGGCGTGGCGACGTCGAGCCGGATCGGACCAATTGCGGTGTAATAACGCAAGCCCAGCCCGGCCCCCACGACAGTCTCGCTGTCTCCGGCGAAAAAGCTGTCGCTGCTGACAAAGGCAGCGTCGATGAACGGTACAAGGCCGATCGTGTCAGTCAGCCGGATACGCAATTCGCCCGAGAGTTCAACGATACTGAGCCCGCCAATCCGGTCATCGCCGATCAGCGGCCCGACACTGCGGAAGGCGTAGCCGCGCACCGAGCCACCACCGCCTGCCAGAAAACGGTCCGGCGCCGGTACATCCTGCAATCCGGCGCCAGCGATTGTTCCTGCGCCAAGCCGTGCCGCTGCGACGATGCCGGGCGTTCCGCCGAGCTTCGCATAGGTTGAGATCTGCGCGCGGGTGCGGACATAGCTTGCCGAGTTCTGCAGATCGGTGACGGGTTCTGCGAATAATGCGGTGCGCCAGCCCTCCGTGGGATCAAGCGTATTGTCCCGGGTGTCATGGACCAGTTCGGCCGGAAGGCTCAGCAGGAAAAATTCGTTCACACCAAGGGCGTCTTCAGTCTGGAGCCAGCTTGTCTGCAAGGCCAGATTGCCAGTCAGTTCAGGCGTAAAGCGATGAACGATGCCTGCCGAGGCTTCTAATTCATCGCTCTCATAGCTGTCCGGCTTCTCATGCTTGATCAGCAGGGACGTTTGATAATCCGTGAAGGCGCTGTAGATGCTGGGCCAGGTGAGGCTGGCTTTCGCTTCATATTCGAGCTCATTCAGATCATCGCCGCCGAGATTGGATAGTGTTCCATCGAACCGCAATGCCTCGCCTTTTCCAAAAACATTGCGATGGCCCCAATAGGTGTTCAGTTCTGCCCCGTCCACCGAAGAAACGGCGGCATTTGCACCGAAGTAGTGCGGCTTGCATTCTGTAATATCGATGATAATCGGAATGCGTCCGTTCGCATCCGGCTTGTCGCCTTCAATGATCCGCGCGCCTGCGATCCCCTCAAGCTTGGTCAGCCTCTTTCGCGCCGCTTCGAGGTCTTTCGGCGAATAATCCTTGCCAACGGGTATAGCGGCCCGGCTGCGAAGCAGCTCCTCGCTGAAATGCTCGGCGCCGCGCAACGTAACCTCGCCGAAGCTGGTTTGCCGCCCCGGCGCAATCGTTAGGGATACGCTGACCGTGTGACTGGCGTGATCGGCGGTTACTTCCTGAGACTCGATGCTTGCAAAAGCGAAGCCTTGATCTTTCAAACCCGCAACGATGGTCCTGCCGGTTGCCAGAATGGCGCCGGAGCGCGCCGACTTGCCACTGACGAGGCCCGCATCGTCAGCAATTTTGTCAGCTGTGCCTGAGAGCGAATGCTCTCCGCTGGAAATAATCCGGATAGTGCCGAAGCGAAAGGAAGGACCGGGATCGACACTTATCGTGACAGGCACGGGCTGCGCCTCGCCCACAGCAATTTCTGCCGTATCATCGCCGACCGGCTGGCCCGCAATCGCAATTTCGATCCGTCCGCCATAATAGCCTTCCTGATAGAGCGCGGCGGTCAGCCTTGCCGGTTCCTCCCGCGCCAATGCCAAAAGCGTTCCGGCCGCAGGAACGCCCTCTTCGCTCTGCGCAACAAGCGCCGATGCCTCTTCAAGCGTATCCTTCAGGTCGGACGAGCCGCTTTCGAGGCGCAAATCGACGGAAAAACCGATCTTGTTGTCGGAGGACCCTGACCAGAGCTGCTTGACGCTATCAAAAAGCGAGCCCAACCCTTCGCCAGCGTGCGCTTGTCCCCCAAGGCCAGACGCGAAAGCAAACGATGCAAGCGCCAGCGCAATGTGTGATCTCGACATATAAATAGAGCGCGTCCTGTTCCCGCCGCAGCTGTTCAGGGAGCTCTACGCAAGACATTTGAGCGACCGGTCCTTGCCGAATCAGTTGAAAAGCTTAGCAACAGAGCAGACGGAAGTCCAAAATTTGGCTCCAGACCTTCAACCCAGCCTTATTCGCAGGGTAATGGAATCGATCATCAACCTTTCCAGATCGGCTTTGCGCGCCAGAACAAGCCATCCGCGAAAGTCCCTGAGCAAAGGGTGAGATATTTCCTGGAACTGCTCATCAAATGTCAGCCTTGAAAACACGGTTGCCACCGATAAAGCTTCCGACGACCTGATGATCGCCGTCGAGTTCAACGAAATCCGCGTCTGCTCCGGCCGCGAGGATTCCCTTTCGATCTGCAATTCCCATTGCTTCCGCCGGGAAGCGCGACGCCATTCTTAGGGCAGTCTCGAACGGGATGCCGACGCGGCTTTCCAGAAAGCGGATGGAAGCCGCCATATCGATATCGGCGCCGGCAAGCGTTCCGTCCCCAAGCGTCAATCGCCCGCTGCGTCTGAAGACATAGCGGCCATTCAGCTCAAATCCGTCAATATCCGAACCGATCGTAGACATGGCGTCGGTTACGAGGAACAGATGGCCGGGAGGGGCCTTGGCACGCAGGGCGATCCGGATCATTGCCGGATCAACATGAAAGCCGTCGGCAATCAGACCGGCGCTCAGCTGTCCGCAGTCGAGCGCTGCACCGGGCAGGCCGGGCTCCCGGTGCGCAAGCGGGCTCATTGCGTTGAAGAGGTGAGTGACCAGGCTCGCGCCAGCTTCGACATAGGCGAGAGCAGTGTCATGAGTACAATCGGAGTGGCCGAGACTGACATTGATTCCTGACGCCACCAACTGCGTAACTTGTCCGAGCGTAACGCTTTCCGGCGCGCAGGTGAGAAGCAAAGCGGGAAGATTTTGGCGGGCCGAGATCAGCATGGCCATATCGTCTTGTGTCATCGGCCGGATCAGATCGGCCCGATGGGCTCCCTTGCGCTCGGGTGACAAATGCGGGCCTTCCAGATGTAGGCCGAGAAAGCCGGGAACATTCTCTCTCGCCGCCACAACGCCAGCCTCGATAGCCGCTTCTGTCGTCTCCGGTGTGTCAGTGATCAGCGTTGGCATCAGCGCGGTCGTGCCAAAGCGGGCGTGAGCCGCGCAGATCCGGCGGATGCCCTCGACATCGGATTTTTCATTGAACAGAATGCCGCCGCCGCCATTGACCTGCAGATCGACAAACCCCGGAACCAGAATGGTTCCGTTTGCATTTTCCACAGGCACATCGCCGGGCAGATCCTCTCGCGCCACAATACCGGATGACTGGCCGTCTTTGATGAGGAGCGCACTCTTTTCGTGCCATGACGTGCCGTCATAAATCCTTGGGCAATAGACTGCTCGCATGGTCGTCATATCGTCTCCGTGACTTTGCTGAGGCGCGCGGGGTGATCGGGATCACGTCCACGCCGTCGCGACAGGGCTTCCAGAAACGCATAGCAGGGAACAATCTGAACGAGCGCATTCAAAAGCGGATGGCCGGCATCCGGTACTGGGAGTTCCTGAGCGATCTGACACATTGAAGAGCTCGCGTGAACAAATGTTCCATTTCGGGCGAGTTCATCGGCGATGGCGGCAACGTTCTTTTCTGCGCTGTCGCGAGCCGCGAGTGCGAGAACCGGAAAGCCCCTCCCGGCAAGTTCAATCGGGCCGTGCATGATTTCCGCCGCCGAATATGCTTCGGCGTGCATCGCGCAGGTTTCCTTGAATTTGAGCGCGACCTCATGGGCGATTGCGAGCGATGGGCCACGCCCAAGAACGTAGACCGAGCGGCTGTTTTCGAAGTCATCAACTAGATCGTTCCATTCGCAGTCAAGCGCGTCCTTTAATTTTTCCGGAAATGCCTGCAGGGCATCCGACAGGCGGAGTTCCGGGCAGATTTCTGCGAGCAGCGCCAGACCGGCAATCACGGAGCACACGAAGGATTTGGTTGCAGCCACGCTCCTTTCCGGACCTGCGGAGATGTCAAGAGCATGTGCGCAGGCATTTGCGAGCGGGGAGGGGAGGGTGTTGACCAGCGCGACCGTCAGTCCGCCGCCTTTCCGGGTGGCCTCCGTCATGGCGATGATGTCGGGGCTTTGCCCGGATTGCGAGATGGCGAAGATCGCGGCGCGGCCGGTGCGCGGGACAACGCCATAGATCGACGCCAGCGATGGGCCGAGCGAGGCGCAGGGAAGGCCGAGCGCTATCTCGTAGGCATATTTGAGAAAATACGCTGCGTGGTCGGATGATCCGCGTGCGATGGTTGCGATCATCAGGGGATCGAACTTGCGGATCGCCTCGCCGATCTCCCTGGCCGGTGTGGCTGAATTCTGTAAAAACCGCGCCACTGCTTCAGGGATTTCGTCGATTTCCTGCCGCATGAAGGTCTTCGTCATCTTATCGTCCTGCACTTTCCGGAGCGGCATCGCCGATACGCAGCTCCGCAACGAAATCATAGGCATCACCGCGATAGACCGAGCGCGTGAACTCGATTGCCCGCCCGGACTCAAGATAAGAAACGCGCTCGATTTGCAGAACGGCGTCTCCCTCATCGATACCTAACAGCTGTGCGTCGCCCGAGGCGACATTGCGCGCTGAAATGCGCTGGGTTGCCCTCCAGGGCCTCACCTTGCGACGGTCCAGTGCCTTGTAAAGCGAATTGGTCACTTCCTCCGGGTCGGGCAGGAATTCCGCCACGATCGCAGCCCGTTCAATGGCCAGCGGCGTGTCATTTGCAATGCGGAGGCGATCGCACCGCGCAACCTGGTCGTTGAGGGAGAGACCTAGAGCCATGGTCT
This sequence comes from uncultured Hyphomicrobiaceae bacterium, assembly GCA_964407125.1. Taxonomy (GTDB): domain Bacteria; phylum Pseudomonadota; class Alphaproteobacteria; order Rhizobiales; family Rhodomicrobiaceae; genus JAHQVI01. Next base: position 5,843 of record CAYOUP010000008.1, read on the forward strand.
CGTCCGGCGAGGGCGGAAACAAACCCCGGCGCAGCCAGACCGAGCGGGTCACAAGGCCGCGCCGCGCCATATCCTCCGTAAACGATGTGAGTTTGGAGAGCGGCTGTTCGACTTTCGATACTGGCGGCGCGATGAACGTTCCGGAACCATGGCGGCGGACGAGATGGCCGGATTTGACGAGATCCTCGACGGCCTTGCGTACCGTGACCCGGCTCAAACCCGACATTTCCGCAATGTCCCGCTCCGTCGGCAGGGCTTGCCCCTGTTCGAGGCTCCCATTGGCGATCAGTTCACGGAGAACGCCCCGCAGCCGCACATAAAGCGGTCCACTACTCTTGGAGCGAACATTCTGCTCGGAAAGAAGCTCGGCAATATCCACTAAGCTCACCCTTGCGTCGCGCACTGTGCAAATTCGCGCAATCCGAGTTCCACCGCACCGGTGAGCGCATCCGCTTTTGCAGGTTTCAGGATTGCCCTGAATCTTGCATCGATATGCGGAGCATAGAGCGGCGCCAGTCCACCAAGAAGGCACAGCGCTTCGCATCCTGGCCATGTCACGGCTGCGAGTGCAGCGTTCACTTTGGCAACGGCATCCTGAACCAGCGCCGTGCCGACCGCATCGCCGCGTTCCGCATAATCAAAAATGAGCGGTGCGAACCAGGCAAAGCCGCTTGGCTTTTCACTTTGCGCATAAGTGACTAGGCGCGCAGGATCGTTGCCGAACTCGCTCATGACCTTCTGCGTCAATGTTGATGACGGCCGGATATGGTCGTAGGCCAGAAGCGTCTCCTGTAGCAAAGCCTGTCCAAGCCGCGCACCGCTGCCGAGATCACCAACCGTGAACCCCCAGCCGCCAGCCCGGCGAATGGCGTTCCCCTGCCTGCCGAAATAGACAGAGCCGGTCCCCAATATCGCGATGATGCCATCGGCATCGCCCAGCGCACCCTGCAAGGCAATGACCGCATCATCTTCGAAACGGACCTGCTGGAAAGGCAGGCGGGCAGCAAGTGCGGCGGTGTCTGCGCCGACATTGAAACCGGCAAGACCGAGATAGGCGGGCATCGTATCGAGCGGCTCGTTTGCAAGCTCCGCCTCCTTCAAGGCAAGCTTGGCCGCTTCGAGAATATTTGCCACAGCGCTTGCAGGGTCGGTGGCAATATTGGCGGGACCGGTTGTCGCCCTGCCGAGGACCGTGCCATCCGCCGTCGCAACAGCAGCGCGGCAATGGGTTCCTCCCCCATCAATCGCTATCAGATATTTCATGTCTCGCTCATTTTTCAGGCATAATACCAAAAAAATACCATTAACCAAAGAAAATCGATCTCACATTCAAAAAACAATAAAAACATAGCAAATTCAGTAAGGTAATTTCATAAAAACAATCCGCGTCACTAAATCGTCAATTTTAATCTGGACCAATGGTATTTTTTTGGTATGCTTTCCCGCAAAAGGGATCGCATGTCACCAGTAACCGAAACCGTGCAGGATCGTATGCCAGCCATTGATTGTCTGGAGCCCCTGAAGGCAGTTGAGGCGCTTGTCCGTGCACAGAACGACGCTGCGGCGGTGGTCATGCGCGCAACGCCCCAGATCCTGCTTGCCGGTCAAGCTGTCGTGACGGCGTTATTGCAGGGCGGGCGGGTCCATTATTGCGGCGCAGGCAGTTCTGGCTTGATGGCAATGGCTGATGCGCTCGAACTCCCCGGAACATATGGCATTGCACGTGACAGCATCAGCATCCTGCTGGCTGGCGGCGCGCGGAGCATCGAAGATCTCACAGGTACATGTGAAGATGACCGCAACGCCGGTTCGGCCGACCTGGAAAGTGCGGGCGTTGCGGCAGAGGATTGCGTCATAGCAGTCTCGGCAAGCGGCCGGACGCCTTATGTGCTCGGCGCAGCCGATGCCGCCAGGCAAGCCGGTGCGACACTCATTGCCATAGCAAACAATCCAAACACGCCTCTTCTCGATGCAGCAGACATCGCCATCCTTTTGCAGACGCCGCCGGAGCCTGTCGCGGGTTCGACCCGGCTCGGCGCGGGAACCGCACAGAAGATCGCCCTTAACTCCATATCGACGCTGGCAGGCATTTTGCTGGGCCATGTGCATGACGGCATGATGGTCAACCTCCACGCCGATAACACCAAATTGCGCGAAAGGGCGGTTCGCATCGTGTGCATCGTTGCAGGTGTCGAAGAAGAACACGCGCAGAATGCCCTGGAAATTTCGAACGGCGCCGTGAAGCCGGCCATTCTGTTGGCCTGCGGCATGCCGGATCTGGAGACTGCGAATTCGCTGCTGGCTCGCACGGGCCAGAATATCCGTCAGGTGCTGCAGGTTCTTGAAGACAGCACGAACACTGTGTCTACCACTGCCCGACAGGGCCCCAAAACAGGGAGAGGCAAATGACGTCCAGAACTTTCAAAGGCTTATTGCTTTCAGCAATGCTGCTGGCTTCGGGCGGTATAGCCCAAGCCGAGGATGTAACACTCACCATCGAAAGCTGGCGCAATGACGATCTGGCCATATGGCAGGACAAGATCATTCCCGCTTTCGAGGCGAAAAATCCGGGCATAAAGGTGAAATTCACGCCAGCGGCTCCGGCAGAATATAATGCCGTGCTGAACTCCAAGCTTGATGCCGGGTCAGCAGGCGATCTCATCACTTGCCGTCCGTTCGATGCGTCGCTGGCCCTTTTTGACAAGGGATATCTGGCTCCGCTCACCGATCTGGAAGGTATGAAAAACTTTTCCGACGTCGCCAAATCCGCCTGGATCACCGATGATGGAAAGACACCGTTCTGCGTCCCGATGGCGTCGGTCATTCATGGCTTCATCTATAATAAAGATGCCTTTGACAGCCTTGGAATTTCAGTGCCTGAGACCGAGGACGAATTCTTCGCCGCTCTCGACAAGATCAAAGCGGACGGAACATACATCCCGATGGCGATGGGCACCAACGACCAGTGGGAAGCCGCCACGATGGGCTATCAGAATATCGGGCCGAACTACTGGAAGGGTGAGGAAGGCCGTCTCGCCCTGATCAAGGGTGAGCAGAAGCTGACCGACGAGGACTGGGTTGCACCCTACAAGACATTGGCGCGCTGGAAGGATTATCTCGGCGATGGCTTCGAGGCACAGACCTATCCGGATAGCCAGAACCTCTTCACACTGGGCCGTGCAGCAATCTATCCGGCGGGCTCGTGGGAGATCTCCGGTTTTAATGAGCAGGCGCAGTTCAAGATGGGCGCCTTTCCGCCTCCAGTGATGAAGGCAGGCGACACCTGCTACATCTCCGACCATACGGACATCGCCATTGGCATGAACAGCAAAACAGCGCATCCGGAAGCCGCAAAGACTTTCCTGAACTGGGTGGCGTCGCCGGAATTCGCCTCACTCTATGCCAATGCACTGCCGGGCTTCTTCCCGCTTTCCAATGAATCGGTAACGCTTGAAGATCCGCTGGCGCAGGAATTCATCTCCTGGCGTGGCAAATGCAAGTCGACGATCCGTTCGACCTATCAGATCCTGTCGCGCGGCACACCGAATCTCGAAAACGAGACCTGGAATGCATCAGCCAATGTCATCCGTGGCACGGAAACGGCTGAAGCGGCAGCCAAACGGCTTCAGGATGGCCTGGCCAGCTGGTACGATCCGCAGAAGTAAACAAAAACCTGCTGGGCCGTCTTTCTGGCGGCCCAGCTCTCCAGCCGGACTTGCCGCATGTCACCGGACACAAGACAAAAACCTGCGATCCGCTGGCATATCGCCATTTTCCTTGCGCCCGCCGTGCTCATTTACACGGCAATTATGGTTCTGCCGCTGTTCGGTACGCTGCAGCTGGCGCTCTTTCGCGAGATCGACGGCCAGACGGCTTTTGTGGGCTTCGAGAATTTCCAGACGCTCTTCGGCGATCAGCGCTGGTCGGTGTCGTTCTGGAACGCACTTGGCAATAATGTCTGGTTCTTCATCATCCACATGCTGGTGCAAAACCCCATCGGCATTCTGCTTGCGGCGCTGCTGTCCAGCCCGAGGCTCAGGATGCGGGCCTTTTACCGGACCGCGATCTTCATTCCCACGATCCTGTCTTTCGTCATTGTCGGGTTCTGCTGGAAGCTGATCCTGTCGCCAATCTGGGGCGTTGCGCCGAGCCTGCTGGACGCTGTCGGCCTGAAAGCGTTATTCGCACCCTGGCTCGGCAAGGAAGAATATGCACTTACCACGCTGAGCCTGATCTCGGTATGGCAGTTCGTGGGCATCCCGATGATGCTGATCTATGCAGCGCTTCTGTCCATACCCGATCAGGTACTGGAAGCAGCCGAATGCGACGGGATCACCGGCATGGCGCAATTCTGGAAAATCAAACTCCCGCTCATCCTGCCGTCCATCGGCATTATCTCCGTTCTGACCTTTGTCGGCAATTTCAACGCATTCGACCTGATCTATGCAACACAAGGGGCTTTAGCCGGCCCGAATTACGCCACCGATATTCTCGGCACATTCCTGTTTCGCACCTTTTTCGGTTTCCAGTTGCAGATCGGCGACCCGAACATGGGATCGACCATCGCCTCGATCATGTTTTTGATCATCTTGGCCGGCGTCAGTATCTATCTGTTCGGAATCCAGACGCGCTTGCGGCGCTACCAGTTTTGAGTTGAGAGCGATGTCCCAAGCCCGCCATTCTCCCCTCCGTTCGATTGCTGCACACGCAATCCTGATCAGCTATACGGTCATTGCGCTATTTCCTGTGTTTGTCATCGTGATGAACTCCTTCAAGAGCCGCAACGCGATCTTCCGTTCGCCGCTTGCGCTTCCCGATGCGAAAACTTTCTCGACGATCGGCTACGAGACCGTCTGGGCGCAGGGCGATTTCATACTCTATTTTCAGAATAGCCTGGTGGTAACGGTGGTCTCGCTCATATGCGTGTTGCTGTTCGGCGCCATGGCGGCATTCTCGCTGTCGGAATACCGGTTCCGCGGCAATAGGCTGATGGGCCTTTATCTTGCGCTCGGCATCATGATCCCGATCCGTCTCGGGACGGTCGCCATCCTTCAGTTGATGGTCGCAGGCGGCCTTGTGAACACATTGACGGCGCTCATCCTGGTCTACACCGCGCAAGGATTGCCGCTGGCAGTCTTCATTCTGTCCGAGTTCATGCAGCAGGTCTCGAAAGACCTGAAAGATGCGGGGCGCATCGACGGGCTCTCCGAATATACGATCTTCTTCCGTCTCGTGATTCCGCTAGTCCGACCGGCGATGGCGACGGTCGCCGTGTTCACGATGATCCCGATCTGGAACGATCTGTGGTTCCCGCTCATCCTTGCCCCGGCGGAGGCAACCAAGACCGTAACGCTCGGCGCGCAGGTTTTCATCGGGCAGTTCGTCACCAACTGGAACGCCGTGCTTGCGGCCCTATCGCTGGCGATCCTGCCGGTCCTCGTCCTTTACGCCATCTTTTCGCGCCAGCTTATCCGCGGCATCACATCAGGAGCGATCAAATGAGCGTTGATGAAAAACCGGTCCGTGTCCTTGTGACAGGCCTCGGCAATATGGGCATGAGCCATGCCAAGGCGTATGAAGCCAATCCCGGCTTTGAGATCGTCGGACTTGTCAACCGGTCGCAGGTTACGCTGGTGCCGCCGCTCGCCCATCACAAGATCCTGCCGTCATTCGATGATGCGCTGGCGAGCCTCAAACCGGACCTCTGCTCGATCAACACCTATTCCGACAGCCATGCCGACTATGCGATACGCGCAATGGAAAGCGGGGCTCATGTGTTTGTAGAGAAGCCGCTCGCCACGACCGTCGCCGATGCTGAGCGTGTCGTCGCCTGCGCACGCGCCAATGACCGCAAACTTGTGGTGGGCTACATTCTCCGCCATCACCCGTCATGGATACGGTTGATCGAAGAGGCGCGCGCGCTTGGCGGCCCCTATGTCTTCCGCATGAATCTCAATCAGCAATCGAGTGGTCCGACCTGGGAAACGCATAAGCGGCTTATGGACACCATGCCGCCCATCGTCGATTGCGGCGTTCATTATGTCGATGTGATGTGCCAGATCACCGACGCAAAGCCCGTTCAGGTACGGGGCATGGGACTGCGTCTGACCAATGATATTCCGCAGGAAATGTACAATTACGGCCATTTCCAGGTGCTGTTCGACGACGGCTCCGTCGGCTGGTATGAGGCGGGCTGGGGACCGATGATGTCGGAAGTTGCGTTCTTCGTGAAAGATGTCATCTCGCCCAATGGCTGCGTTTCGATCATGATGAATGAAGGCGCGAAGTCGGATGATCATGATACGCATACCAAGACCCAGCTGATCCGGGTGCATTCGGCGGAGACCGGCCCCGATGGGCGATTCACGCGGCCAGATCGCGATCTCTCGATGGCCGACGAGCCGGGGCATGACGAACTCTGCGCGCGCGAGCAGGCTTTCATGCTCAGGGCGATCCGCGAGAATATCGATCTTGAACGGCATATGCGTGATGCGGTCCAATCGCTGCGCATCTGCATTGCGGCCGACGAAAGCGTGCGCTCCGGTGCCGCGGTCAATCTTTAGGAGCGGCGTTTTGGGATCCCTTGCACTACGTGACCTCTACAAATCATTCGGGCCGGTCGAGGTTCTGAAAGGCATCGATCTCGACATTGGCCACGGAGAGTTCGTGGTCTTTGTCGGACCTTCGGGATGCGGCAAGTCAACCTTGTTGCGGATCATCGCTGGTCTGGAGGATGCAACATCCGGCAGCATCCGCATCAACGATCAGGAAGTCAGTTCCATACCGCCTGCCAGACGGGGCATCGCCATGGTGTTCCAGACCTATGCGCTCTATCCGCATCTGAAGGTGCGCGACAATATGGGGCTTGGTCTGAAACAGGCGGGAATGGCGCGCAGCGAAATCACCGGGAGAGTGGACAAGGCGTTGGCGATGCTGTCGCTGGAAGAACTCGCGGATCGCCGGCCGGCGGAGCTTTCCGGTGGTCAGCGCCAGCGCGTGGCGATCGGCCGTGCGATCGTGCGCGAACCGGAGCTTTTCCTGTTCGATGAACCGCTCTCCAATCTCGATGCGGCCTTGCGCGTGCATATGCGTCTGGAAATTGCCAGTCTTCACGACCGGATCGGCACAACGATGATCTATGTCACCCATGATCAGGTCGAGGCGATGACGCTTGCCGACAGGATCGTCGTACTCAATGGCGGCGTCATCCAGCAGGTCGGCACGCCGATGGAGCTCTACAACAATCCCGCCAACCTGTTCGTGGCCGGTTTTATCGGATCGCCTAAGATGAACTTCCTCCCCGGTGCGCGTGCCGGTCGCGCGGATGTTCACACGCTGGGGATCCGGCCTGAACATATCACGCTTGATCCAGCGGGAGGCGATGTCGAAGGGCACGTGACCCATGTGGAGCATCTGGGGGCGGATACAAATATCTACCTCGACTGCGAGCAGGCCGGGCTTATGGTCGTGAGAGCCTTCGGCGAGCAACATGTCGAAGAGAAAAGCCGGTATTTCATGCGCTTCGATCCGGACCGGATCTTTACATTCGACGCGGATGGTCAGCGCGCGTGACAGGGGCAAATATGGAGCCTCAAGTCAATTTGGGCGAGGTTCCCGAGAGGCCTGCGAATTTCTGCAGAAGAAACGCTGCCAGGTCCGGAAATGGCAGTCGTGAATACGGCCTTTTTGTTGCTCGGCAGTCCGGAATTATCGCGCCAGCCAGCCGCCGTCGACCGGCAGCGTGATGCCGTTCACATAATTCGCTGCATCGGATGCCAGAAACACGACCGCACCGGCGATGTCTTCCGGGACAGCCCAGCGTCCGGCCGGTATGCGATCGAGGATCGCTTTTGACCGCTCGGGATCGTTGCGCAGCGCCTCGGTGTTGTTGGTGATCACATATCCCGGAGCGACGGCGTTGACATTAATCCCCTTCCCTGCCCATTCGCAGGCGAGAAGGCGGGTCAATCCGGCGAGCCCGCTCTTGCTGGCCGTATAGGAGGCGATGCGAATTCCGCCCTGGAAGGATAGCAGGGACGCGATGTTGACGATCTTGCCGCGCCCCTTCGGAAGCATATGACGGGCGGCGGCCTGCGACAGGAAGAAAGCGGATTTGAGGTTCGTGTCGATGACAGCGTCCCAGTCTTCCTCGGTGAAGTCGATGGCGTCATTGCGCCTGATGATGCCGGCATTGTTGACGAGGATTTCAAGATCGCCTGACCAGTTCACGGTCTCATCGACGATCCTCTGCACATCCGCCGTCGTGGACAGATCCGCGCGGACTTCAAGGAATTTGCTCTGATCACCGATCATCCCGGCCGTGTCGTCCATAGCAGAGCGGCCTACACCGGCGACCTTCGCTCCGCACCCCGCCAGCGCAACGGCGATCGCCTGACCGATGCCCGTATTTGCGCCGGTCACGATGGCCGTCTTTCCGGTGAGATCGAATGATTGTGGTCCGAAACTCATCGCAGATCCTCCATGGCGATAAAATCCATGTCCGTGAAGTCCTGATTGTCCCCTGCCATCGACCAGATGAAGGAATAACGCCCCGTTCCTGAGCCGCAATGGATGGACCAGCCTGGCGACAGGATTGCCTGCTCGTTCTTGAGGACCATGTGGCGCGTCTCCGTGGGCTCGCCCATGAAATGGAAGATGCGGGTTTCATCCGCCATATCGAAATAGAGGTATACCTCGGAACGCCGGTCGTGGACATGACAAGGCATCGTATTCCAGACACTCCCGCTCAGAATCGTCGTCATGCCCATAACCAGCTGGCATGACTGGCAAATATCGGGATGAATATATTGGCGCAGGATACGCTTGTTCGCGTCTTCATCCGCGCCAAGATCAAGCCGGTTAGCGTCTTCCGCGGTAAGCAGACGCGCTGGATAGGCATGATGGGCGGGTGTGCTGATAAGATAGAATTTGGCCGGGTTGGCCGGATCGTTGCTCGTAAACCTGACATCGGCAATGCCCATAGGGACATAGAGGCAGTCCGTCGGGTCCAGCATATGGCTCGTTTCGTCCAGCACGACCTGGCCTGCGCCGCCAATATTGAACACACCCAGTTCGCGGCGGGTGAGAAAAGGATCGGAGCCAACCGGCTTGGACGACACGAGCTTGAGCGGTTCGGCTCCCGGCATGGCACCGCCGACAATTGTCCGGTCCAGATGCGAGTAGGTAAGACTTATCTCGCCGGGCGTGAATAGATCGCTGATCAGAAAATTTTTCCGCAATGCGTCTGTATCGAATGTTTTGGCCTCTGCCGCACTGATAGCCTGGCGAACGGGAATGGTCATCGTAACCTCGTTACTCTTGTTGGAAGTTGGTCGCACTTAATCGTCCACTAAGTCGTCATCAACCGCCGGGTCATAGATGAAATAATTCGGCCAGAGATCACGAAAGATCGCGATGTCGAGCCGCAACTTGTTTAGATGATCATTCATACGGTCCACTGCTTCGTCGGCTTCCCGGCGGGTAATAGCATCGAGAACGGCAGTGTGTTCTTCGATGATAAGGTGCATACGGCCTTCCTGAGGCAGGGTCAGACGGCGATAGCGTTCAACCTGGATTCGGATCTGCTGAATGATCTTCCATATGCCGGGATGGCGTCCGGCTGCGGCGACAGCGGCGTGAAAGTCCTCATCGGCCCTGTGAAAAGTCTCCTCGTTGCCGGCATTCGCCATTTCCTGCTGGCGCTGGATGATGGCGCGGATTTCCATGAGCTGGCTTTCGCTCGCACGTCTGGCGGCGGCACGAACTGTCACCTCTTCAAGCGCGCGGCGTGCGACGATGGCTTCGCGGACAACCGAGAGCGGAATGCGCGCCACGAAAGTTCCCGATTTCGGTACGACATCGACCAGGCGCTCTTCGGCAAGCCGCAGGACCGCTTCACGCACAGGCGTACGGCTTATGCCATAATGATCGGTCAGTTCCTTTTCGACGATCGGCGTCCCTGGCGGCAGCTGCATCGCGATGATGTCATCACGCAAATCGCGATAGACGACCTCGGAGTTTTTCCCGGTACGCAGCACATGGGAGTAACGGGTTACGGTCGGTGGCGCATTGCGCGCTCTTGATTTGCGGACTCTTTTTTTTATTGGCCCTTTTGCAGGCATTTTCTCCGTCACACTTCTTCCCCAAGTCTCGCCATCAGTTGCCGGGTACGTTTTTGGCCTAATTGCCATTCCTCTAGTGCACTAACTCTTTGTCGTGCATCAATTTTGCCAAACTCTCAGCTGGAAGCCTCCGTTTGGATCGATGCGCTAGCCACCTTTATCTTTCTTTCGATAGCAATCATGACAGCCCTGCGCCACCCGATCTTTGCTTGCGAAGAGGGACAATCTAGTATATCAAGTATTTCTTGTATACTAGTTATTAATGTAAAAATTCGGTTTGGCAGCAAGCCGGCCAGCGTTGGGAGGAAAATATGATTGGTAAGTCTCTCCGGAGAATCAGTCTTGCTGTGGCATGTACCCTGGCTTCAATGGTTGGCGCGCAAGCCGCCGATCTGAAATGGGCACACGTTTATGAAGAGGGTTCAAGCTATCACAAATGGGCGGTCTGGGCGGCTGATCAGATCAAGGAAAAGACTGACGGTCGTGTGAACATTACCGTTTATCCTGCCTCATCGCTCGGTAAGGAAGCGGAAATCAATGAAGGCCTGACCATCGGTTCGGTCGACATCATCTACACAGGCCCCAACTTCGCTGAACGCGACTACGGTCCGATCGCAATCTCGGACTATCCGTTCATGCTGAAGAACTACGATCACTGGAAGGCCTATCGCGACAGTGATCTGTTCAAGGAGCTTTCCGAAGGCTACAAGGAGGCGACTGGCCACACTGTTATGGCGATCACTTGGTACGGTTATCGTCATGTAACCTCGAAATTCCCGATCACAAAGCCGGAGGACATGAAGGGGCTCAAGATCCGTGTTCCCGACTCGCCTGTCATGGTCATGTTCCCGAATGCTGTTGGCGCCAACCCGACACCGATCGCATTTTCGGAAGTGTATTTGGCCTTGCAACAGGGCGTGGTCGATGCGCAGGAAAACCCGCTGCCGACGATCAAGTTCAAGAAGTTCTACGAGGTTCAGTCCAACATCAACCTGACCGGTCATATCGGCAATTCGCTGATTATCATCGTCTCCAACACGGCCATGGGCAAAATCGGGGATGACGCCGCGACAGTCGAAACGGTCATGAAAGAAGCAGCAGCCAAGTGTGCCGACGAGATCAATCAGTCGGAGAAGGATCTGGTTCAGTGGTTCCGCGATCAGGGCATCAAGGTCAATGAAGTCGATAAGGAAGCTTTCCAGAAGGCGGTCATGCCGATTCTGACGGATGAGTCAAAAGTCCCTTATACGATCGAGCAGTTCAATCGGATGCAGGCTCTGGCTAAATAGGCCTTCAGCTATCGGTCAAGGGGCTGATCATGAGCCAACACGACGACACGGTTGTTGGGCGCGCCGGTGGCGCGCCCGCTTCCATGACATTCGAAGACAAGGAAACCTCGATCGCCGATATAAAGTGGATCGACGGTCCCGCAATTATCGTCTTCTGGGTATTAGCGATCATTGTCTTCCTGCAATTCTTCACACGTTACGTTCTCAACGATTCTCTCGCGTGGACGGAGGAAGCGGCGCGCTATCTTCTCATCCTCGTCTGCTTTCTGGGATCGGTCAGCGCAATGCGGCGTGGCAGCCATATCATGCTGGAGTTCCTGATCCGCATGGCTCCTCCGAAAATCAGCAAGCTGATGGCAGTGCTGGCTGAATTCATTACTTTCGGCTTCCTGGGTACACTGACCTGGATCGGTGTCGATCTAACCCAGAAGACGCGGCAGAAAATGATCACAATGCCGATTCCAAAGGCATGGATTTACACGATCTGCGTCATCGCTCTCGGTTTGATGACGATCTATTCAGCGATCTGGTTGTGGCGAAAATTTCGAGCCTCACCAAGTGAGATTCTCAAAACACTCGACCACTCCCCGCAGTCTGACTGAGAGCTAAAATGTCAATCTTCCTCATGATCATGATGCTGTTAGTGTTGATGCTCATCGGTGTGCCGGTCGCCGTGGCATTGGCTCTATCCTCCCTTGCCTTTGTCGCAACGAACGGCATGCCGCCCATGATCGTTCTGGCCAATATGGTCAACGGCATCAATTCGTTTCCCCTGATCGCCGTGCCGTTTTTCATTCTTGCCGGCAACCTGATGAACACCGCCGGGATTACCACGCGCATCTTCGATTTTGCACGAGCGGCGGTTGGATGGATGCATGGCGGCCTCGGCCATGTGAATGTTGGCGCGAGCGTTATTTTTGCTGGAATGTCGGGTGCGGCCGTGGCTGATGCGGGCGGTCTTGGTAATATTGAAATCAAGGCGATGCGCGATGCAGGCTATGACACCGATTTTGCCGTCGGCATCACGGCGGCATCGTCGACGATTGGCCCCATCATCCCGCCATCGCTGCCGCTGGTGATCTATGGCGTGATCGCTGACACATCGATCGGGCAGCTTTTTACCGCCGGGCTGATACCGGGCATGATGATGGCATTTTCGCTAATGATCATGGTTGCGTACTATGCCAGGAAGCGCAACTATCCACGCGATGTGCACTTTTCGGTTTCCCGCTTCGGCACGACGTTTCTGCATGCCCTGATGCCTTTGATGACGCCGATCATCATCATTGGCGGGATCATGGGCGGCATCTTCACACCGACGGAAGCGGCAATTGCGGCTGTTGCCTATTCGATGTTTCTCGGGCTGTTTATTTATCGCACGCTCAATTTCAAGAAGATCCTGCGCGTCTCGATGGATACGGTCGAGACGACGGCCGCAATCATGCTGATCGTTGCTGCTTCGACGATCTTTGCCTGGATTCTCACCGCCAATCAGGTGGCGCTGCATTTCTCGCAAGGGATGCTGGCGCTCACGGACAACAAGATCATCCTGCTACTGATGATCACGATCATTGTCCTGGTCATTGGCCTGTTCATGGAAACGATTGCGGCGATCACCATTCTGACGCCGGTTTTGTTGCCGGTCGCGGTGAGTCTGGGCATCGATCCGGTTCATTTCGGAATTATCATGATCCTTAATCTGATGATCGGATTGCTGACACCGCCTGTGGGGATGGTGCTTTACGTGCTTTCGAAGGTTGCCAATGTCCCTTTCGAGCGCTGCGTGACGGCGACCGCGCCATTCCTCGTTCCGCTGGTGACGGTCTTGTTGTTGCTGACCTTTATTCCGGAACTCTCGATGTGGCTGCCAACCATGCTTTATCGCTAGTGATCATGAACGCACGTAGTAAAAAATGCTGAGGACATAGTCTGCCGGGGGGCAGTAGGGATCCGGCAAGTTTGCGTTAGCGCGACATGCTGGATCCCAGCCCTGCGCGGGAATTTCTCATCCAACGTTCTAATTTGCAGTAATTCCGCTTTATATCTCGGCTGCTTCCGTCTCCAGCTGCTGTTCCGCTGGAGCGGTCCCTTCCGTATCGTCATCGGATTGCGCCTGAACCCATTCAGCAATGGCTGGGGCAAGAGAGGCGGTGCGCACGGGAGCGCCAGCAAAGACCGTCTGCTCCCCGACCGGTACGCTCTCGCGCTGTGTCATGCGATAGAGCGCGAAGGCGAAAAGCAGAGCCTGCCCGATGGCGAGAAACCACAGGAAGGACTGTGAGCCGAAGCTATCCATTACCATGCCTGTTAAAGGCGGACCGAGCACGGCGCCCGAACCGAAAACCAGGATCAGCCCGCTGCCCGCCGCAACGAATTGCTCCGGCCGCAGATAATCGTTCGTATAGGCAAGAAACAGCGAATAGAGCAGTAGAGGCCCAACACCGATCAGCGATGCCGATGCGATCAGAAAATCCGCTCCGAGATTGAACATCAGATAGCCGATGGCCGGCATAATTGCACCAAAAAGCGCAAGGGCAGCGATGACCTTTCTCCGGTCAACGCGGTCGGAAAGCTTGCCGATCGGCCATTGCATCAGAGCAGCGCCAGCAATCAGGCTGAACATGAAAAATGAAGTCTGGGAGTTCGAGAGACCGGCATTATGCGTGTAGACCGCTCCCATGCTGTAGATCGCGCCTTGCATGAGGCCGGCAGCGAATGTGCCGACAAATCCCAGCGGTGAAATGCTGTAAAGGTTCGCTATGGAAAGGCTTTCGGCATTTTCCGGGACAGGTTGTGGCGTTATGGAAAGCAAAATCGGGACAGCGGCAAAGGTTATCAAGGCCGAACAAATAATGAACAAATCATAATCAGTCGGTGAACCCGTTAGCAGTAAAAGTTGCCCTCCTGCCATACCGAAGAGGGTTATGACCATATAGATGGCCAGCAAGCCACCTCTATGCTGATTGGTTACGCGGTCATTCAGCCAGCTTTCCGCAACGATATACGAGCTTGCCAGGCAATAACCGCTTATGATGCGCATAACACCCCAAACAAAGGGATCGACGAAAAGGCTTTGAACGAGGATTGCAAGCGAGGCCATGCATGTTGCGGCGGCGAAGACCCGTAAATGTCCGACACGGCGGATCGTCTTCAGGGCTATCCTTGAACCGAGCAGGAAACCGACGAAATAGCCGGTCATTACAAAACCGGTCACGGTAGAGCCGAAATTTTCCGCTGCGGCACGAACGCCGAGCAGGGTGCCCTGCAGCCCGTTACCGAGCGTAAGGAACGCCATGCCGACAAGCAGGGCCCAGACACTCCAGGCAGCCGAAAAAATTGGACTACTACGAAACCCGCGTTCGCCGTTCGCGAGATTTGCTGGTTGCACGGCCTGGCTCCGGTAACTGCGTGGATAGTCAAAACCGCGCTATGCGGCAATCTTCAAGATCTATCGCAATTACAGTCTACCGTGCGGCTCAGGCAACAAGTTTTGTGCGTACCGTTTCAAATTGTTCCAGCGAACGATAACGAATGATTATTTCTCCGGCCTCGCCCTTACCCGGCGCAATCTCGATCGCAAGGCCAAGCGCATCAGCCATTTCACGTTCAGCGGCCCTGGTGTCGGCATCCTTCTGAAGGGTAGGTGTTGCCGAGCGGTTGGAGCTGTCTGTTGACGGCTTCTTGTTCTGCACAAGCGCTTCGACGTCACGGACATTCAGTCCCTTTTTGACGATCTCGCGTGCGACGGACTCGGCGTCTTCACGGCCGACCAGCGCGCGCGCATGTCCGGCGCTGAGCTCGCCATTACGGACCATCGTCTGAACACCGTCCGGGAGTTTGAGAAGCCGCAGCGTATTCGCCAGATGGCTTCGGCTCTTGCCGATGATCTGCCCCAGCTCTTCCTGAGTATAGCCGAATCTGTCGATCAGTTCCTTATACCCGCCCGCTTCTTCGATGACGTTCAGATCGGTGCGCTGGACGTTTTCGATGATGGCAAGTTCAAGGGCTTCCTGATCAGTCAGAGCGCGGACGATGACAGGGATCAGGTGGATCGATGCCCGCTGCGCTGCGCGCCAGCGCCGTTCACCAGCCACGATCTCGTAGTGATTGCCGCCGGGACCGAGTGGACGGACGACGATAGGCTGGACGAGACCCTTCTCGCGGATTGACTCGGCGAGTTCATCTAATTCCTTGGTATCGAATGTCTTGCGCGGATTGAACGGGCTCGGATTGACGCGGTCGATCGGGACCATCCTCTGCTCGCCATGGCTTGGCAGTGGCTTTGCGTTTCCGCCGACGGGTGCGCCTTGTTGGCCCGTATCGCCAACCAAAGACGCGAGGCCGCGGCCCAGACGGTTCTTATTCGCGGGCAAAGGTTTGGACATTCCCTTGAATCCTTGTTTATCCGTACCAGACTTATGCGGCGTTCGCCTGACCTTCGCGGTCCATGATCTCGGAAGCGAGCTCGATATAAGCTTTACTGCCCGGGCTCTTGAAATCGTAAAGCAGGATAGGCTTGCCATGCGACGGCGCTTCGGCTATGCGCACATTCCGCGGAATGACCGTCTCATAGACTTTCTGGCCGAAGAAACTGCGAACTTCTGCCGAGACTTCGTCGGCAAGCTTGGTCCGGCTGTCATGCATGGTCAGCACGACGCCGTGGATCTCAAGTGACGGGTTGAGGCTTGCCCTGACGAAATCAATCGTATCGCGAAGCTGGGTAATCCCTTCCAAGGCAAAGAATTCGCATTGAACCGGGACAAGCACGGAATCGGCAGCGGCCATCGCGTTCAGCGTCAAGATATTGAGCGATGGCGGGCAGTCAATCAGCACATATTTGACGCGCTCATTGGCAGCGCGCTCTGTCTCCGACGCCCGCAGCGAAACAATGGCGTCCCTGAGGAAATAAGCCCGGTTCGGTGCGGCGGAAATTTCAGGTTCGAGACCAGCAAGGTCTCGTGTGGCCGGTGCGACGAACAGGCCGGGGCAGACCGACGTTTCGACCATTGCCTGCTCCAGCGCTGCAGCTCCGGCGAGCACGTCATAGGTCGAGACATGGCGCTGATCTTCCGGGATGCCCAGCCCCGTGCTCGCATTGCCCTGCGGGTCGAGATCGACGATCACGGTCCGGCTTCCCGCAGCGGCAAGCGCAGTTCCAAGGTTGATGGCGGTCGTGGTCTTGCCGACACCGCCCTTCTGGTTCGCTACGGCAATAACGCGCAAATCCGTTATTCCATGAGATTTTGCAGTCACCGCGAAATTTCCCCCTGAGAAGTCAAATTCCTGACCTCGACAATGCAGCCATCGGTATTTGTGCGGCTTGGCTCGGTACGATGATCAAAGCGCCATTGCGCTTTGGCTTCATCGATTTCCTGTAAAGCCTCACGTCCCTTT
>CAYOUP010000009.1:0-22008 GCA_964407125.1 uncultured Hyphomicrobiaceae bacterium
CGGGACTCAAATGTCAAATTCGCTCCACTAGGTCTGCACGACAACAGAAAAGAAATTTATGGCACTGGTCCAGTCGTTGACGGCAATATTACAATTGATGCAGGTGCGCTTTAATACGCTGGATTTTGTCAAGCGAGGCTCCAGTAACACCAAAGGCCGCGCTTTTGACAAACTCTGCATTCAGGATCGCGAAACTCTTCTCGGAATTAGCTCCGGGATCGTTTGACCTGTTCATATCGGAATGATTGGAAGAGGTGTTTGCATGAAAAAACTCGTTGCCGCCGTATTTGCCAGCCTGATCGCTGTGGCAGCCTTGTCCAGCCTTGCATCGGCCTGCCCGTTTGAGAAGCCGACGACGGCATCAACTACCGTGAAAGTTGACAGCAGCACAAGCTGACCTTTCCAGTTGCAATAAGCCGGAGAACCCCGCCAGCAGACGCGCTTGCGGGGTTTTATTTTAATCGTCCTTCCAGCTGCATGTCTGAACATGCGCCAACGCTGCGAAACGAAGACAGGCGAGCCGGACGGAAAGCCGCCTGCCATTCGCTTTCCCCTGTCTGTGTATTTCCGGAGAATGTTGTCGAATTCGATGCAAGCCGCTTTTGCATCCAATGCTCATAGGAGCGACAACAAACTCCGAACAATTTTCGTGCCGAATTTTTGGCTTCTTTAATGCTCCCGGCAATCGCGCCGCGCTGCTTCATAACCGATTTACTCCTTGCCCGGCATTCTGACCACTCTGTCGAGGTCACTCTGATGTTCGTAAAGGAGTAACGATGACTTCCTTTCTGAAAGCAGCCCTTCTGGCTGCCCTGTTGATACCCTTTGGGGCTGAAACAAATGCGGCTCCGATCAATCCTGGCTCGACAACTCCACAAATCGCCGAGAGCCTGACGCTCGTTCATGGACGTCACAGATCCTGCCGGCGCGGCTATTATGGCTGGCACCGCCACATACGCATCCACCGCTATGGACCGCATCGCTGGGTCCGCCGCCGCTGCTACGCCTGGAATGGCCGAGGCCACAGGCGGCGCCATTGCGTGCGCGTCGGCCCGGTCCAGATCTGCGAAGACTGAGATTGCATAGATATGCGCTCTTGACCTGCAGCGCCCCGGTCAGCTTTCAGACCGGGATGGCTCTGTTTTCGCCGTGCGCCTGCAATAGTTGACACGCCTGCGATCAGCATCTTCGCGGAATGATGCCTTGTGCTTCGAGGCCGTCGATGATGCGGGCTGTTATGCGGTCGCATCGCTTTCCCGCGAATGGAAAGACGTTGAGCGCTTCAACGTTAATTTGCGTACGGATGGAATTTGCAAGCCGCGCGCGGGCGCGGTGCAGACGGCTTTTGACGGTCGCCTCGGGAATCTGAAGCAGCTCAGCCGTTTCTTCGATGCTCATCTCCTCGACGGCACGCAGAACGAATACCTCACGGAAGCCGTCCGGCAGGCTATCGATCTCGCGTGTGAGCATCTCTCTGATCTGTGACATGGCAAGCTGTTGCTCTGGAGTTTCAAGGAGGCTGCGCTGGAAGCTATCCTGCGCCTCAGGCCCATGTGTCTTGGCGAGACTTTCCGCCAGATCCCCGCGCCGCTTCGATTGCCGCGCCTTGTCGATTGCCAGATTCAGCGCGATGCGAGCCAGCCATGCGCCATGATCCTCAACCTCGCCGAGCCAGGCGAGATGGGTAAAGACCTTGATGAAGGTTTCCTGGACGACATCCTCGGCATCCGTATCGTCTCGCAGAACGGCACGGGCAATCCGGTAGAGCCGTCGATTATGCTTGCGGATCATCGCTTGAAAGGCTTGGCGATCACCCTGCTTGAGACGCACGGCCATGTTCGCATAATCATCAGCAGGGTGTATCGCTTTCTCGGTCATCGTCATTGGATGTCACCGCTTTCGCCAGTTTCGGGTGCATCGCCGATGCGTCCCGCGCAATGCCGGCACCCCAGTATGCCCCGCAGGAAAACCTACCCTACTTGCCGCGAGCGCTTACAGGATTTCCGACAGATTCATGACACCTCATCCGCCATCTTCCTAAAGAAGGCCGAATGTAACACCGGCGATCATCAGAAATCCGATAACAGCCGCACCCGCATGAATAACCACGACGCCGCCTGGTGCGACTTCCCCATTCAAATGGCGGTAGGCGAGGTAAAATCCGCCAAGTGCTGCAATAACCAGAATGATCAAACTGACTGGAACCAGGCCGCCCGCGCCGCCGAGAATGGCAAGAAATGCGATAAACAGGCCCGTCGCACCGAGTGCTGCGTGAAGCAGGGAAAGCCCCCAGGGCGCCAATTTCCTCCGCAATACGCTCGATGCCAGGATCAAACCGATAAGGGCGGTAGCGGTAAAAGCAACGACTGAATAAACCAGCATCAGGACTCTCCTATTGCGCCTGCGGCATAAGCGGACCAACACCAAGCGCCAACCGCCCGGCCACCATCAAGGGGGACAGCGTGTCCCCGCCTGCCTTGACGAAGGGAACGGCAAAGAGGTTCCCGGAAATTCCAAGAAACCGGGGATTGCTGATAAATTTATATGGAACGGGAAGCGGCGCGACGGCCTGTGGTTAGGTGAAGACGCCGCGCAGGGCATGAACGCTGCGCGGGTTTCGATGTCTTGTCGAGAGCGTCTGCGGTGAGCAATGTGGCCCGGCTCCGCTCCCCTCGCCAAGATAGGCAATCATGTCGAAGCCGGTCGCCGGCTGCCCCGCCGTCCTCCGCGGGAGCGCTGTCCCCCGCACTCATCCGTAAACCCGCTGCAAGCTACATCCCGGACGTTCCGTCACGCCTCATACCGCAACGGTTTTCTCTCCAATGTAAACGGCATGCCCGCCGATGCGGACAGCGCGTATCGCGCGTTGACTGATTTCCGCCTCGAGATAAATCTCGCTCGGCATGCCCATCTCGATGCCCTGCTCGATGATGCCCCTGTAAAGCCCCTCGGGCGGATTGTCATAAAGCTGGATCACGCCGGCGAATCCGGCCGCTGCCGATCCGGTCGCGGGGTCTTCCTCAATGCCGTGGTTAGGCGCAAAGAGCCGGGCGTGAAACGATGCGCGCCGCGTTACGGTCTCGCGGCAATACAGATAAGGCTCTCCCTGCTCTTCACCGAATGCCTCGTTCCAGTATTCTTCCACGATCTGCGCCCGTCCGATTGCTTCGAGCCCGTGGATCGGCACATAGGTATAGGGAGCACCGGCCGAAAAGCAACGCGGCTTGAAATTCTCAAATCCGATATCGGAGGGCGCGAGCCCGAGCGCGGCCGCAATGCGGTCGACCGGGGCCGCCTGCGTGATCTCCTGAGGGGTCTTGGGCGTATCGAACTCGGCGAAAGCAGCGTTCTCCCCCGCCGGCATGACGCCGACCCGCAAAATGCCGCCCTTGGCTTCCAGAACGGCAAGCGCCTCAAATTCGCTCTCCCTTGGACGCCAGAGACGCTCTCTCGCCAGAAAGATCGCCGTGCCGATTGTCGGATGCCCCGCGAATGGCAGTTCGGCTCCCGGAGTGAAAATCCTGATCGAAGCAAGATGAGCTGGGTTTTCCGGCTCGAAGACAAAGACCGTTTCCGATAGGCCGATCCGCTTGGCGATGGCTTGCATGGTCTCGCTGTCGAGACCATCCGTTTCCGTGACCACAGCGAGAGGATTCCCGCCGTCCGCACGTTCCGTGAAGACGTTCAGATGATGATAAAGCCGTTCCATTAGTTCCCGTTCGTAAGACGTTGGCAGGCATTGCGCACAATAGCTCAAAGCGCGGCTCATGGCATCTTAGAAGGTATCGGCCCACAGAAATTGCTCCCATTGTGGCAAGACGGTGCAAAGCCGCCATGATTCAACCACAAGCTGACCTGAAAAAAGAGATATACACACGGCCTGGCATTGGGAACTTCCCATAAGATCCAGCTAACTAATTGTTTTTAATAAATTTGTTTGAAAGATATCACACAACAAGCTGCCACATTTTCTCGCCTTCCCTAAGCCACACCTTCGCCAAACGCGCCCTGTAGCCAGAAGAGAACCGAAAGCGCTGTGACTGCGCCTGCACTTCAGCGTACGGCGATTATTAACGGGGACTAGAGATGACACTTATGAAAAAACGGGCTTTTGCAGCGCTTAGCGCTCTGGCTCTCGTGGCGTCTGTTTCTTTTGCTAAAGCCGCTGACGTCTATGAAGGCGGCGGCAGCATCAAGGATGAACCAGGTTACGAGACACCTTATATCGGCTGGACCGGTTTCTATATCGGCGGCAATATTGGCGGTATTTTCGACGAAACGGACGGCGTGGATCTGTTCGACGACGATGCGATTTTCGCCGGGGGCATCCATCTTGGCTATAATAAGCAACTGTCGGATCGCTTCGTGGTCGGCGTTGAAGGCGATGTGAGCTTCCTGGACGATGACAATACCGACTATCTCAGCACCATTCGCGCAAGGTTTGGCTGGTCACGTGGCCCGATGCTGGCCTATGTCACGGGCGGTGCCGCGTTTTTCGAGTTTGACGACGGCAATATCAACGATGTGGATACGGGCTATGTTGCCGGTGCCGGTCTCGAATACAAGATCAAAGACAATTGGAGCGTCGGCGGCGAAGCGCTTTACTACGGCTTTGATGATAGTACAGGTGCCGATCCGGAATTCTGGACCGCCCGCGCCCGCCTGACCTATCATCTCGGAAGCCGCTACTAAGTGGCTGAAATAGCACTTGCATCGTATAATTAGCTTGGCGCGGCGCCCTTATGTGCCGCGCTATTTTTTTGTCATTTACGGATCGCCGCTCTAATTCCCTGTCATACCCTCATAATTTCCCGATATTACGGTTCGCCTGTTCTCGCGCCCCGCAGCGACTTTTTCGTCACGGCACATTGATTGTAAAAGATCAAATACGATAAGAATTACGCGCATTTATCCGACGAGCCATCGAATTCGCTACGCCGCAAAGGGAAAGACGATATGGATCTGAGTGAGATCTCCTGGCAGTTGCCGGCCGGTATTGTGCTGTTGACGATAGGGGGCGATCTGCTCGTGCGCGGCGCGGTCTGTATCGCCACCGCATTGAACGTATCGCGGCTGCTGATCGGGATCACGCTTGTCGGCTTCGGCACTTCACTTCCTGAACTGGTCACGAGCGTTCGCGCGGCCCTGGTGGGCTCGCCGGGTATCGCTGTGGGCAACATCGTCGGCAGTAATATCGCCAATCTGCTTCTCGTCATAGGCGTGGCAGCGCTTATCTACCCGCTCGCGACCCCGCGCGACTCGATCATGCGCAATGGCGGGATGGTCGCCTTTGCAACGCTGATTCTGGTCGGTATCACGCAATACGGATTTATCGACCGCGAGATCGGCGCGGGCCTGATCGGATTGCTGATTCTCTATTTTATCTACAGCTATCTTCGCGACCGCAAGCTGACGGCGGCCAATGGCGGAACACCGCATGGCGACGAGGATATTCCGGATTCGAAGGTCAATATCATGCTCGCGCTATTGATGGCGATCGCCGGCACGGCGCTTGTCATCCTCGGCGCGCGCTGGCTCGTTGACAGCTCGATCGACCTCGCGCGCGACTATGGTATTTCCGAGACGGTCATCGGCCTGACGGTGGTTGCGGTCGGTACGTCGCTGCCGGAGCTGGTCACGACCGTTATCGCGGCCCTGCGCAAACAGACCGCTATCGGTGTCGGCAATATCCTCGGCAGCAACATACAGAACATCTTCGGCATTCTTGGCGTCACGGCGGTGATCCAGCCGATTCCGGTCCCGCCGGAAATTGCTCACCTCGACATCTGGGTCATGTCGGGCGCAACAGTGCTTTTCCTGATCTTCGCCGTTACCAACTGGCGTCTGTGCCGTTTTGAAGGCTTTCTGCTGCTTCTGGCCTATGCGGCTTATATAGCGCTGCTGTCCTATCTCGACGTTTTGCCTGCGCTGGAGAGAACCTTGTAGGTCAGTAGCGGTGGAAGCCTGACGATTGACGCGGCTTTAACCGGCCTTTCCCTGATCGATACGCTTGTCGCAGACGGACTCGCCTGCATCAAAATGCAAGGTCAGCTTTGCGTTGTAACTGGCGGCCGTTCCTCCGAACTGTACCAGTCCGAGATATTCGGGACGGCCGGGACTGGCGCTGAACTGTCCGGATTGACGGATCGAGGAACTGCCCGAGCCACTCAGGGTCCGCACCTCAAGCTCATAGACACCCTGCAGTGTATTTTCTGTAAGCACGACCCCCTGAATCCGCAGCGTTTGCTGGTCCTCTCCGACCTCGATATCACATTGCACATTCGGGCCGGATGCGATGGTATCCTCGCCACTCGCCGATGTGAGTCCGCTGATGCATGCAACGCCTGCAATCAGCAGCCGCCCCGCATTCCCAATCCGGGATTTTCTCTCTCTCTTATGCATAGCGCTCCCGCGACCCGACTAGCACAACGCGCGTTCAAATGAACGCAGGAACAGTTGCGCTAACATAATTGGAATAGCTCAAGGACGAAACCGATTGTGCCTGTAGAAGTGAAAATTTACAACTTTCAGTTGTCTATATTTCTCGAATCATCCACAAAAGCTGCAATGGCGATCTTAATTCTGGGAACCGGAAGCTTATGATCCGATCAGACGTAACCGGCGTAGGCCAGAGGGTTTGCTGTATCGCAGCGCTTTGTATCGCGGCCCTGTTCTCATCTGAGGCCCGCGCGCAGACCGCTGAGCCGGAGTTTTCCTTCGGGATCGGCTGGTCGATGATGAATATCAACGATGTCGAGTTCACCGCGATCAGCAATTTTCTCGTCACGGAAGTCCTTGACCATCAGTCCAATGAGGATGGCAAGCTCAACGGATACAAGCTCAATGGCGAACTGTCGGGTCTTTTGCCCCATTACCGGGGAAGCTGGCTCGCCACGCTCGGCTTCAAGGGCTTTTATTCACGCTATGAAGACCAGGAACAGACGCGCTGCGTTTACACAGCCAGCACCGACTGCATATATGTCCCGCTCATCGATCCCGATCCAACCATCTCCGGGACTCCGTCAAGCTCCGGCGGCTTTTTCGCCGACTGGCTGACCGATGTCGACCGCCATGTCGTTTACTGGGGTGGCGCGGTTGAATACCGGTTCAGCCGCGATGCCCCGCAGGTTCAGAGCCTGAAGGACACCCCTGCTCCGCAAGCCGCTCCGGGACCTTTCCAATGGCTCACCGGTCTTTCCGTTCGGCAACTCAATCAGGATATGTCTCTTTACAGTGTCGACCGCGGGCCCACCGCCGATCCGGTAACGCTCACTGATGAGATCGATACGTCCTATTATGGCGGCTATGTCGGTTTCTCCAGCGAAAAGGAGATCGGTTACGGCCTGAGATTACTGCTATCCGGCGAAACCGGCCTTTATTATGCGCGCACGGATTATAATGGCGCCTATAGCGCGACCGCATCCCTCGGGGATGATT
Source organism: uncultured Hyphomicrobiaceae bacterium (assembly GCA_964407125.1). GTDB lineage: Bacteria > Pseudomonadota > Alphaproteobacteria > Rhizobiales > Rhodomicrobiaceae > JAHQVI01. Next base: position 7,438 of record CAYOUP010000009.1, read on the forward strand.
CGCCCGTATCCCAATCGATCTCGCTGAGCGACGATGCGCCTGCCTTCATCGGTCTGTTGCACCTGATACTCGAGCGCGATTTCGGCCGCACGACAGTCGGCTTGTTCGGGGAAGCCGAATGGCTCTCCTATGTGCCGAAGGTTCTCTACAACGATACAGACCTGAATGGCGGCGTGCCCTTCGACATTATCGGGTCGCAAGATGGTACCGCGCTAGGCGAAGGTTCGGCTTTTTCCTACACGGTCGGTGCGAGGCTGCGTATCCCGACGAATTAGCCATATCCCCTTCCAGCGTTCGCTAGCGTTCCTATCCTGATTGCAAAAAACCACGAAAGGGCCGGTCAAATGATCGGCCCTTTTTGTAGGGGCATTCAATATAGTTCAAATTTTAATTACGTCTTTCGGGAAATCATTACAATTAATTTTGCCTTAAGACTAATCTTTCTCACCTCTTCATAAGTAAAATCAAAAGATATATGGTAAATTTACTATTTATTATGTGTGTATTCGACGGGAGAGTTACTTAGGCGTAAATTCCTTACCAGTTCGCTAATGCAGCGACACAAATACGCCCTGTTTAGTAAGGAGTAACTCTAATGAAACTTGGACTCATCGCCGCTACGGCACTTGTGCTTTCCGCTTCCTCAGCAATGGCTGGCGGCTTCAACGGCTCGCACCACGCCCAGGCCCCGCAATTCGCAAATTCCTCTGCCCTTAACCTGGCCGTTCAGGCCGCTGCCATTCATGGCAACAAGCTTGGCCATCTTGAGCAGGTTGCCGGCGCGACCGCCGAAGCGATCAACAAGGCTGATTGCGGCTGCCTGACGGCAGCTCAAGTCGCAAACGCACATGCGAAAAACGTCAGCATCCAGGTCGGCAAGATCGAAACCCATGGCGGCTTCGCCAGCAAGCTGAGCCAGACCGCTGTGGCCTCAGCAACTGCACAGAATATCCGCGGTTACTGATCGCGAACTGCCGAACGCCGCAGTCCTATAGGGCTGCGGCACTTTTCCTAAAACAAAACCGTTTTCACGGACCTCAGCCCCGGAGGCCGAACCATGACTTGCGTCTTATTGAAACGTCTTGTTTTTTCGCTCGTTCTCGCGTCTGCGCTGCCTGCAACCGTACTGGCTGGCGGCTATAGTGGTGGTGGCGGACAGTTCTCCGCAATCACGCCGCAAAACGCGCAGGCGATCCTCAGCTATGCCGACCGTTACCGTGACGGCAATTTCAGCGTCGATCACACCGAAACCGCAAGTGCGAGTGCAAGCGTCGACTCCAACGGCGAGTCCGGCTCCGGATTCGCCTACAGCAATACCGAGATTCAGAACAGCGCTGGTGTGAAAAGCTGGAAACGCAGCGTTCAACGCACAAGCGGCAGCGCATCCAACGGCCAGGCAAGCGGCAGCGGCTTTTCAGCCAGCTTCGTCAAGGTCCGTACCAGCGATGGCAAATGGTACATTTTCAAAGGTATGGCGAACACCAGCGCGTCAGCGAGCGCATCCGGCACGACTTCAAGCCAGTCGGGCCTGGCGCAGTCTGCTGGCGGGCGCTATTGACCGGCGAAGCCGGTTGGGGCGGGGCACAAGGACCGGTTTTAGAACTGGATCCTTGTGCCTGCACCAATCTGAAGACGGCTTGCCGTTTCGCCGGAACTCTGTTCCTCGCTATGTGTCTGGCTGACCACGCCATAAATCGCGATGGACTCGTTCCAGAGATAGGATACCGAGCCTGAAACGACCATTTCGTGGTAGTCCTCGACATCGCCAAGCTGCTCAAGCTGATCCTGCTGGACCGATCCGGAAAGCTCGACATCCGCTCGGGGCTTGTAGAACACCGACGCGCCGTAATGGATTTTGTCACTGACGACGCCCAGCGTGCTGACCGGTTCCGCATAGCTGCGATCCGCCTCGACGACAAACTGAAGATTGTCCTGCGGTGTCCAAGTCAGGCGTCCATCGAAGAAATTGCTGGTGACATCACCGACAACGGGGTCTTCGGTATTGCGCGCATTGAGGCGCCAGCCCGTGTCGAGAACGAGGCTCGGATGCAGGTTGAAACGCAAGCCCCCCGTCGCCCATAGCTCGGTTGCATCCCGGTCCAGAACGCTCTCGGCGCCTTGCGATAAATAATCCAGATTGGCGCCGCCAAGTTCACCATAGAACCCGACGCGCTCGCGGGGAAAGACGATGAAACCGGATACGCCTTCGATGCGTTGAACGTCGAACTGCGAGGGCTGGAGAAGAGCAATTTGCGTCGCGGTCAGTCCTGACGATCCGGCAACCGTACCGAGATAGCCGATCTCATTGAGCCTCAGCCGCGCAAATCCTTCGAAGTCCTCCACACTATAGGCAAGCTGTCCGTAACCGCCTTCGCTGTTACTGGCGACGGACGGGATCTCGTCGCGCAGATAGAAGCCGCCAAATGTGGCAATCGTATTCGGCGCGACGGCATAGGCGTTGTCGAGCGCAAAACCGGCATCCCACCGGCTGCTCCCGGAAACATCGCCATCATATTCGAGCGACGTCCCGCGCACGGTAAATGTCGAAGCCCCCGTATCGCGGATGAAGCCGAATACGCCGGTAAAATTGGCAAGACCATAGGGCGTCGCCTCGGCACCCGAAAACAGGAGATCCGGGTTGGAGTTATGTCCGGTTTCAAGCGTGAGCGTCGGCGCAAATACGATACCTGGCGCAAGGACATGGCCGAACTCCGAAAGATCCCCGCGTGTTTCGCCCACGCCGAGCTTCTTCGATCCCTCGTCGATCGAACTGCCGCGAAACCGTGAGGATTGCTGCGCGTAAACAAGACCAGGCACACAAGCGAAAATGACGGCAAGGACAACAGTGCGGAATTGGGAAGTGCGCACAATGCCTCCGGATGGTCTGAGTTGATTCTGACAGACTATCTTCCGGTGATGGCAAAAAATCAACCTATGGTTGTATTGTTGCGGTACAACCTGAAACGTCTGGTACTTTTTCGGCACAGCAGTGATGCCCGGCCGCTTCGGCAACGGTGTCGGAGACGGGGGAGGCGATTGCTGAAGCGCCGTCAGGATTGCCCGCTGCGGTTCGCCATCGCCAGATCGAGTGGCAGACGGCTCGTTTCCTTGACCGTCCGCACGACGATTCGCGACTGCGTGTCGGCAACGACGGCTTCCGCCAGCAGCTTTTCACGCAGGAACTTGTCGAAGCTGCGCACATCTTCGGTAACGACCTTGATCAGGAAGTCCGACGCGCCCGTCATCAATTCGCACAAGACGACCTCAGGCCAGTGCTGCACATCGGTCTCGAACTGCTCCAGCGCCTCCCGGCTCGACTTGGCGAGCTTCACATAGACATAGACGACGAATTGCAGCCCCAGCTTCTCACGATCGAGCTGGGCCGACTGGCGGCGGATCACCCCGATCTCCTGCAAACGCTTCACACGCCGCCAGCAGGGAGAGGCGCTGAGGCCGACCCGTTCCGCCAGCTCCGCCATGGACAGTGTGTTATCCTGCTGTAGCTGATCCAGAATGCGGATATCGATTTTGTCAATTTTTTCCAATTTTAACGCCTTTTGAGCATGATCCATGCGGATATACCAGGAAATGAACATAAATAGACAATTCATTTCATAAAAATCGGACTATCATTGCGATTAAAGCACACATATGAATGCTGCGGAGATTGTCATGACTGCACTTCGCGTTTCGCTCGACGACAAATACACGTCAGAGGAAGGCCGCTTCCTGCTGACCGGAACGCAGGCTCTCGTCCGCCTGCCGCTCGATCAGATCCGCGCCGACCGCCGCACGGGACACAAGACCGGCGGTTTCATCTCCGGCTATCGCGGCTCGCCTCTCGGCGGATATGACCAGCAGCTCGCCCGCGCGCAGCATTTCCTCAAAGACCATAATATCCATTTCCAGCCTGGCGTGAATGAAGACCTGGCCGCAACGGCAGTCTGGGGCAGCCAGCAGGTCCATCTCAGGCGTGGCGCGACTGTCGATGGCGTGTTCGGCATCTGGTACGGGAAGACGCCCGGCGTCGATCGCTCCGGCGATGCCTTCAAACATGCGAACATGACAGGCACCGCTCCGCTCGGGGGTGTCGTTGCTATCGCGGGTGACGATCCGCAGGCCAAATCCTCGACGCTCGCCTGCCAGAGCGAATTTGCCTTCATGAGCGCCGAAATCCCGGTTCTCGCCCCCTCCGGCGTTCAGGACCTTCTCGATCTCGGACTGCACGCCATCGCGCTGTCGCGTTTCAGTGGCCTCTGGGTCGGGATGGCGGCGACCTCGGATGTCGTCGATGGTTCGGCGACGATCAATGTCGATCCGGCGCGGCTCGAAATCCTTATTCCCGAGGATCACGGCGAAGCCCGGCACATCTCCATGAAGTTGCTAAGCCTTGCCGGACGCCATGACACCGAACGCTCGCTCCGCATGGTTCGCCTGCCGCTCGTCCGGCAATATGCGCGGCTCAATCGCCTCAACCGCGTCATGGTCGACAGCCGCCGCGCCCGCCTCGGTATCGCCGTCAATGGCAAGAACTGGCAGGCCATGCTCGACGCGCTGCGTCTGCTCGGCATCGATGAAGCGGAAGCGGACCGGCTCGGTCTGCGCATCATGAAAGTCGCCATGCCCTGGCCGCTTGACATGGAGGACATGCGCCACTTCGCCGACGGGCTGGAGAAGATTCTTGTCATTGAAGCCAAGCGCACGCTGATCGAGACGCAGATCTGCGAGGCTCTCTATAACATTCCCGATGGCAACCGGCCGGCCATATACGGCAAGACGGACGAACGGGGCGAAACGCTGCTGCCCGTGACGGGTGACATGCATGCCGAGCAGATCGCCCCTGCCCTTTACCGAATGCTGCCGGAAGCGGCGCGCAACGAAGCGATGAGTGCTGCCCTGCACAGGCTTGAAGACCGCGCCGCTCAAGGGCTGTTGCTCGCGACACCCAATCCGCGCACGCCCTATTTCTGCTCCGGCTGCCCGCATAACAGCTCGACGGTCGTACCGGAAGGCAGCATCGCGCTAGCCGGGATCGGCTGCCATGTGATGGCGCAGACCATGCCGGGACATTCGGCGGAAGCCTCCACCCATATGGGCGCGGAGGGTGTGACATGGATCGGCCAGTCGCCTTTCACGCGTGACCGGCACATCTTCGTCAATCTCGGCGACGGCACCTATCATCATTCCGGCTCGCTCGCCATTCGCGCTGCAATCGCCGCCAAGGCCAACATCACCTATAAAATTCTTTATAACGACGCTGTCGCCATGACAGGCGGTCAAGCCGTCGACGGACCGCTCTCTGTTGCCGCCATCGCGCGGCAGGTCGCGGCGGAAGGCGCCGCCCGCATCGAGATCGTAGCCGAGGAGCCGGAGCGTCACAGCCGCCATGCGCTGCCTCACGGTGTCACCATTCATGGCCGCGAGGATCTCGATCAGGTGCAGCGCGATTTGCGCAAGATAGAGGGCGTCAGCGTCCTGATTTATGATCAGACCTGCGCGGCGGAAAAGCGGCGGCGGCGCAAGCGCGGCGAATATGCAATTCCGCCCAAACGCCTGTTCATCAATGACCGCGTCTGCGAAGGCTGCGGTGACTGCTCGGTGCAGTCGAACTGCATTTCGGTCGAGCCGCTGGAAACGGCCTATGGCACCAAGCGCCGGATCAATCAGTCCACCTGCAATATGGACTACTCCTGTGCCAAGGGCTTCTGCCCGTCCTTCGTCGAGGTCGAAGGCGCTGAACTGCCGGGCCCGGAAATATCACCCCGCGCATTGATTGCTGCTGCTGCCGACCTCCCCGCTCCATCGGGTGATTTGGATTCGCAAGAGTTCAAGATCCTGTTCGCCGGAATCGGCGGCATGGGCGTGACCACCGTTTCCGCCATCCTGGCAATGGCCGCGCATATTGACGGCAAGCAGGCCGCCGCGCTGGACATAACCGGCCTTGCGCAAAAAGGCGGGGCCGTGCTGTCCCACCTGTCGATCGCGCCCGCCGGAGCGCCGGAGCCTATTGCCAAGATCGCGCCGGGACGGACCGATGCGCTGATTGCCGGGGACGTGATCGTTGCGGCCGGTGGCGACAGTCTCGCCATGTGCGACCCCAAGCGCACGCGCGCCGTGAGCGATTCCGACTTCGCTCCAACGGCTGAATTTGTCATGCATGGCACGCAGAATTATCGCAGCAGCGGTCCTGAATTGCGGCTGCGCAAGTCAGTGCGGGAGTTTGCCACCTACCATACGACCGGCCTCGCCGAGCGGCTTATCGGCGACCAGCTCTATTCGAACATGATCCTGACCGGTGCGGCGTTCCAGAAGGGGCTGATCCCGATTTCGCTTGCCGCCATCGAGCAGGCCATCCGGCTCAATGGCGTTGCGGTCGATGCAAATCTGGCCGCGTTCCATGCCGGGCGTCTTGCCGCCGCGAAACCTGAGGCACTCCCCGTCGGCGCTGAGAAGGCGGACGGGCAAGCTGAAACGCTTGAGGTACTGATCGAGCGTCTTGCCGCCGAGCTGACCGCCTATGCGGATGATGCCTATGCAGAGCGTTTCCGCCGTCTCGTCGCGCGCGTAAGGGAAGCCGAGAAGCGGCTGGACTCTAATCCGCCTACGGATGATGCATGCCCGTTGACGCGGGCGGTCGCGGAAAATTTCTACAAGCTCATGGCCTATAAGGACGAGTATGAAGTTGCCCGCCTCTACACCGATCCAGCCTTCATGAGAAAGCTCGACAAAGTCTTTGGCGGCTATAAGCGTATCCGTATCCAGCTTGCCCCGCCTCTGCTTTCGTCCACCGACCCGGCGACCGGACGGCCGAAAAAATACAGCTTCGGACCGTGGGTATTCGGCGTTTTCTCGCTGCTGGCCCGCATGAAGGGGCTGCGCGGCACGCGCTTCGATCCGTTCGGTTGGACAGAGGAACGCAAGGCCGAACGCAAGCTGATCGGCGAATATGAAAATGTGATCGGCGGGATACTCACCGCATTGTCTCCGGATCGCATGAAATCCGCGCTGGCGCTGGCGCGGTTGCCCGAAAATATTCGCGGGTTTGGACCGGTCAAGATGGCAAGTGTCGAGGAAGCGCGCTTGCGTCAGCTCACGCTGCTTGCCGAGTTCGAGACGACGCCGGAAAATAAAGACGCGCGAGACTTGCCGATGATCGCTGCGGAATAACGAACTGTCAGCGGCTTGCCGCCGTTAGCGCCACTCTCAACGGACGACAAGCACCGGTACCTCACTATGGGTGATGACCTCGTTCGTCTCACTGCCCAGGACTAGTCGGCTGAAGCCACGGCGACCGTGCGAGGCCATCACGATCAGATCGCAGCCTCTCGTCTTGGCCTCTTCAAGGATACCTTCGGCCGGATGACGGTCCATGACGTGGTGCAATTCGACATCCACACCGGCTTGGCTTGCAGCAGCCTGCGCGCGGTTCAATATATCCTTGGCGTTCGCGGCGGCGGTTTCCTCATATTTCTCGACGGGGAGCACGACCGCGACTTCACCGACTATGACCGCATCCCAGGGTTCTGTCGTCGTGGCGATGGTAACCTTTGCGCCGAGCGGCTTGGCGAGCGCAAGGCCGTGGTTGAGAGCTTTATCGCTGAGATCGGAACCATCTGTGGCTATCAGGATATGCTTATACATTGACTATCCTCAGGCTGTGGCCGGAGCAATAGCTCAGGCGTTTAACACGCGGATCACTCCCCATCATCTTGTCATTCGAACAGAAACTTGTGAATCGCGCATTGAGGCAAATCAAAAATTATCAGCCGTCGTGAAAGGGCAGATGACTAACGCCGAATAAAGGCGTGTCCGTCCGGGTAATGACGCCGGAATAGACGCCTGCCATACGCTCGGTCATCGCACCCTTGGTCTCGAAACTCTTGCGGAAGCCCTCGCCGCCACCAGCCGCCAGCCAGCCATTGACCACGCTGCCGCAGAGATACGCTCCACCCCATGCCGCCGCCGAGAGCACGATGTCGCCCGCAACGCGTCCGAGAATGACGGAGAATAGATCGACAAGTTGCCGCGCCGCCGGATCGCGCGCGGCCTGGGCAAAAATATCAGCGCAAGCCACATGGTCCGGATCGGGTTGACCAAGCCGCCTGCAAATCCGGGTGTAGAATCCCGGCAGGCCACGGCCTGACAGATAATCCTCGACCGTATCTTCGTTTGCGAAAAGAGCAAGCTCCTCCTCACTTCGCGCCCCGAGGGTCATGTGGCCCGGTTCGCCGGGATTGGCGATCCACCCGTGGGAGGTATGAATCGCAGCCGCACCGCCAAAGCCGGTGCCGACATTGACGGCGACCATCGTTTTTCTTTGCGCCGGATCGCGCGGCGCCGAACCGATCGGCCGCAGGTCACCCCCGCCGAGATAGGGCAGAGCCAGGGCAACGGCTTCGAGATCGTTGACCAAACCGGCCTTCGCCCCCGGCCCGAACATCGCCTCGATCCGTTCCGTTTCGATATACCAGGGCGAGTTGGTGACATGGACACTATTGCCGTCGATCGGCCCCGCGACGCCGACAATCACGGAATTGCATCCCTGAATGCCGCCTGTGTCGCCGAGATAGACGTCCAGCGCATCGTAGAATGTCGTGTAATCGTGCACTCTGTAGGATCGAAGCTCATCCAGCCTGCCATAGGCCGGATTGAGAGCAAACCGGACATTCGATCCTCCGACATCGGCAACGATGCGCCGCGCAGTCATGCGATAACCTCCTCCGCGTTCATGGTCAGCGCATTCAGGAAGGATTCGCGCCAGTGCGTCGCATCGTTCTTGCGGACACGTTCGAACAGGGCCTTGTGGCGTTCTCGCCGTTCCTGAATCGGCATACTGAGACCTTGTTCCATTGCGTGGGCAATGTCGTCAATATCGTAAGGGTTAACAATAAGGGCTTCTTCGAGGTCTTCCGCCGCCCCGGCGAAGCGCGAGAGGACCAGAACGCCCGGATTGTCGGCGTCCTGCGCAGCCACATATTCCTTGGCGACCAGGTTCATGCCATCGCGCAAGGGCGTGACCAGCCCGACCTCGGAGCCGCGGAACAAAGCTGCCAGCTTGTCGCGCGAGACGTTACGGTGAATATAGCGCACCGGCGTCCAGTCGAAGCTGCCATATTCGCCATTGATCGAGCCGGACAGCTGCTCCAGCTCTTCGCGTATATCGTAATAGGCGTCGATGTCCTCGCGCGTTGGCGGCGCGATCTGCATCAGCGTCACCTTGTTCTGCATCTCGGGGTAAAGCTCCAGCAGGCGGCGGAAGGCTTTCAGGCGCTCCGGCAAACCTTTCGAATAATCGAGCCGGTCCACACCGACAACATGCGCGCGGGCAAGGTTGCGCCGGTTCAGACGCTGAATGATCTCGTTCGCTTCCGGCGTCTGCGCCATCGCGGCGAAGCTCTCCACGTCGATGCCGATCGGGAACGCGCGGGCGATGATTTCGCGTCCGAAAGCGCGGACCCTGTCGCCGGGGAGAATTTCACCGCCAATATGCTCGGCAACGAAGCTCTGGAAATTTGCGACGTCGGTATTGGTCTGAAAACCGACGACGTCATAGGAGAACAGCGATTTGACGAGCCATTGGTTAACCGGCACGGCAAGCAGCACACCCGGTGAGGGAAACGGAATGTGCAGAAAAAAACCGATACGCTGGGTGACGCCGCGCGCGCGCAATTCCGATGCCAGTGAAAACAGATGATAATCCTGCACCCAGATGATGTCGTCGGGCTTCAGCAGGCTGACCAGTGCGTCGGCAATTTTCGCATTCACGCGCTTATAGCCGTCGAAATAGCTCGTCTCGAAATTGACAAGATCCAGCCGGTAGTGACAGGCGGGCCAGAGAACCTGATTGGAGAAGCCGACATAATAGGATTTGTAGTCCTTCTCGGTCAGCGGAATGGTCGCAATCGTAACCGAGCCATGTTTACACTGAGAAATCTCGAATGATTCATCGTCCGTCCTCGTGCCGTCCCATCCGAACCACAGGCCGCCGGATTCGCGCAGCGCATCGCCAAGAGCGACCGCAAGTCCGCCAGCCTGATTGGATTTTTCAAGATAGGCAACACGATTGGAGACAATGACGATCCTGCTCATACAACTCCTTCCCAGGGGCGCGACAACCGCACAGCCCCGTTGATGATTCCGACCATCGAATATGTCTGCGGAAAATTCCCCCACGCTTCGCCGGTTGAAGCGTCGGTATCCTCGGACATGAGCCCGAGGTGATTTGTCGTCGCAAGCAGCGCCTCGAAAATTTCGCGCGCCTTCTCCCGCTGTCCGGTGCGGGAAAGCGCATCGACACGCCAGAACGCGCAGACATTGAATGCCGTCTTGGGCGGGCCGAAATCATCCGGCGCTTCATAGCGCATCATATACGGCCCCCGCCCGAGGACTTCCTCCAACAGCTTCAGCGTCGAGAGGAAACGCGGGTCTTTGGGATCGAGAAATCCGACCTCGCTCATCAGAAGCACGCTGGCATCGAGATGCTCGCCCTCGAAGCTTTCCACGAAAGCCTGGCGCTTCTCGGACCATGCGCGTTTCAGAATCGTGTCCTTGATCTGCGCAGCCCGTTCGCCCCACATGCCGGCCCGGTCTGGCAAATTGAGGTGAGCCGCGATCCGCTGAAGCCGGTCGCAGGCAGCCCAGCACATCACGCTCGATGATGTATGAATGCGCGCGCGGTGGCGCAATTCCCAAATTCCGGCATCGGGCTGATCGTGCAGAGCGAAAGACCTTTCGCCCGCAAATTCCAGCTGGTAAAAATCGTCAATGCCCGGAGGGGCCATCAGGCGCTTGTCGAAGAAGGCCTGGGACGCGCCGAGGACGAGGTTGCCGTAAGTGTCATGCTGGAAATGTTCGAACGCCTGGTTGCCGACGCGAACGGGACCTGTGTCCCTGTAACCAGGCAGCTGCTCATGGATGGTTTCCGTCAGCTTGCTTTCGCAGCCCACGCCATAGACCGGCTGGACATGGCCGTCTTTTGACGTGGCGAGCACATTCATGATCCAGCGCAGATAGTTTTCCATCGTCAAGACCGCAGCGAGACTGTTCAAGGCGCGCACGACGAACAGCGCGTCCCTGATCCAGCAATAGCGGTAATCCCAGTTACGCTCGGTCCCCGGCGCTTCGGGGATGCTTGTCGTCATTGCGGCAACGATCGCACCGGTCGGCTCGTAGCTGCACAGTTTCAGCGTGATGGACGCGCGGATGACCTCATCCTGCCATTCCGGCGGCAGCGCCAGCCGATTGGCCCAGGTCTTCCAGTATTGGCGTGTCCGCTTCTCGAAATTCTCAGCGGTTACGGTCGGGCCATCCGAAAGGGTCTCGTCGGGACCGAGGATCAGATTGACCGGTTCCGCCAGATTGAACATGGTTTCGTCGACGACATAATCGATAGGCGCATCTGTCGTCAGGCGAATGGTTGTTTTCGGCCCAGCATAACGGATGTGATTGGATCCAAATGTCAGATTTGGCGCAATTCTACCATATTCGAAGCGTGGTTTCACACGGATTCGGATACGCGGACGCCCACCGGCCGGTATCAGGCGGCGAATGATCATTTGCGGACGAAAGGAGCGGTCCCGCCAGTAGAAGCGGGGCGTGAAATCTATGATCTCGACGGAACCGCTTTCGCCGTGAAGCGTGGTCTTCAGGAGAGCCGTATTCGGCACATAGCTCTGTTCGGTGGAAACCAGATCATCCATCACGATGGAGAACTGCCCCTCGCCCGGCGCATCCTTTGTGCTGCCAAGCAGGGAATGGAAGACGGGGTCTTTATCGAAGCGCGGCAGGCAGGACCAGACAATATTGGCTTGACGGTCGATGAGCGCGGAAATTACGCAATTACCTATCAGGCCGAGATCCAGATTATGCATTATGTTTATCCTGAATTTTTAAGTATCTGATTGAACCAGGCAAGAAGGGCGTCGCGGTTTTCGACACGACAGGCTGCGCCCGTATCTCCTGAACCGACTTTCACGGAAAGGCCCCCGAGGCGGTTGACCACTGCAAAGCCGTCCTCATCCGTCACATCGTCTCCGGCAAAGACGGGTATGCGGCCGTGGAATGGCTCTTCGCCCATGAAGCTCTCGATCGCCCTGCCCTTGTCGGTCGGATAGCCGACCGCCTCGATCACCATCTTGCCGATACGTGTCGTGATCGACGGATGATGCCGGGCCGCCTTTGCCATGGCGGCGGTACAGACATCTTCAAGATCGGGGCGCTGCCGGTAATGCAGCACCAGCGCGCCCTGCTTTTCCTCCAGCAAAAGCCCGACCTCGCTCGCAATCAGCGGAGCGAGCTCGGCCTTGAGAGCGGCGAGCGGCGCCGGGTCGAACCGCGGTTCGTGAAAGCGTCCGTTCACGTCACGGCGCGTCAGCCCATGCACCCCGGCGACCGGGAGCTTCAAAGGTGCCAGAAACGCATCGACGGTGGCTATGTCACGGCCGGTAATAATGGCAATGGCTCCATCACTCTTCTCATGCAGCGCTGCCAGCGTTTCCCGCGCTTCTTCTGTCACTTCGACCAGATCCGGGCGTGCGACGAGATCGACAAGAGTGCCGTCGAAATCCAGAAAAATCGCGTACCGCTTCAACTCAAGACTTTCAGGAAGCTTCATCTGGATGACCGCAGAGTTTTTGATGAGAACCGACATGCAAGAAAAGCACCAGGTTTGGAGATATTTTAAGGTGAACAATCGGCAAATCCGTATCCGCTAACAGCTCTTGCGGAAACGGACCAAGCGTTACCAAGCCGAAGCGGTTTTTAGCGCGCCCACCGCCCTGCATCAACGTAATTGCCAATTCATTCCCGCAATTAATGGTGTGCAGCGCATGAAAGCGTCATGGATCCCGTTAGATCTGACTTATAAGTCATCACCATGTGAGAAAATCACAAAACTTCGTTGTTCCGCTGATGATATTGGGGCGGCACTTCACTGTTCAAGACTGAGAAAGGAACCCCGGATGCAGACCATTACGGCATATATAGGCGCAGCTATCGCGGAAATCGCCGGGTGCTTCGCGTTTTGGGCATGGCTTCGCCTCGACAAACCGGTCTGGTGGATTCTTCCCGGTCTGGCGTCGCTGGCCCTGTTCGCCTATTTGCTCGCGCTCGTTGATAGCGATGTTGCCGGGCGTGCCTATGCCGCCTATGGCGGGGTCTATATTGCAAGCTCGCTTGCCTGGCTGTGGCTCATTGAAGGCGTCACGCCGGACCGATGGGACATGATCGGGGCAAGCGTCTGCATTATCGGAGCCGCTATCATCATAGCCGCGCCTAGGGCCTCGGCGTAATCTCTCCTCCCAGACAATCTTTTTGCGGCTTCCATTGACGCGCCGATCCGCTATGATCGCCCGGCTGCAAGACGCCTTGTGTCCGGGCTCGCCGAGACCCGGCTGGCGCGCGCCGCGCTGCGGAGAGTGTGTTCCGCGTCTTATGGCTCCCGAGGTCACGCCAGACTTCACCACGACTAGCTCAATGGTTAGAGCACCGAACTGTTAATTCGGCTGTTTTGGGTTCAAATCCCAAGTCACCCGCCTTCTTCGGAGGGCACTCGTTTAGGGTACGAGCCAAGAAATCCTAGGAAGCCGGCAGCTTCCCTGCCGATCCCGAAGCTACGGCGGACGGAGAGGCAAGCGGCGCAAACGCCTTGCGCCGGGGCGGATACCGCCCGCATGCAACGCCTGAGCCCGGGCTCCGGCATGGCCGAGCGTCTTCGGATGCGAGGTCATGGACGCAACCCGGCGCGGATGGCGGCGCATGCTGGCTCAAACCCCGGCCCGCGAATGTTCCGTGGGTCGCTGCCGGTAACCTTGCTTCGGACATTTTTACACTTTTAATAAAAGCTCAACCGGGTAAAGCTTCGGCTGTGAAGTTATTGTAAGAGAACAAAATAATGCCGTATCGTGGATTATTCCTTTTCGAGCTTGTTGTTGCGGATGATGAACGTGCCTTTCTGAGACGGAACGGCCGTTTCGAAAAACTGCTGACTTCTGGCAAATATACCGAGTTTGACCTGCGCCGCGAATTGACCGCCGAAGTCGTGAAGGTCGTGCGCGCGGAAATCGCTGCCAGCCTCGCGCTGATGCTGAAGGTCGCCCATCCGCAGGTCGCCAGGGACAATTTCGAGATCATCCAGACGGGACCTTGCCAGGTGGCGATCGTCTCTTTCGACGGTGACCCGACCCATATCGTCGCGCCGAATATGACACGCGTCTTCTGGAAAACGCTGACCGATGTGACCGTGGAGATGATCGACACGGGCGGCGATCCTCGCGTGGAGAAAAAATATCTCGACAGGATCGACCTGAACCGCACCGTGATGGTCAAGCATGTCACGGTCGAACCGCACGAAGCGGCCCTGCTGATCATTGACGGCAAGCTTCAGGAAACGCTCGGGCCCGGCCGCCACGCATTCTGGAACGTCGCGCGCGAAATCCGTCTGCCGAAGATCGACCTGCGGCCGCAGGCTCTCGAAGTGACCGCGCAGGAAATCCTGACCAAGGACCGCGTCGGCATCCGCGTGACGCTCACGGCTTTCTACCGAGTCATCGACGCCGTTCTGGCAACGAACAG
>CAYOUP010000010.1:0-21776 GCA_964407125.1 uncultured Hyphomicrobiaceae bacterium
GGCTCAGCTCGCGCTGCTCGACCGGCGCGCCGGACCGCCAGCCCTTGCCGTCGATGACCTGCTCATTGGCAAGCACGGTATGATCGACCGGGTCCCAGTTGACCTTGCTTTTCTTGCGGTAAGCGAGACCTTTCTTGAAAAAATCGACAAACAGGCGCTGCTGCTGCTCGTAATATTCCGGATCGCTTGTCGCCAGTTCCCGGCTCCAGTCGAGCGACAGCCCCATCTCCTTGAGCTGCTCGCGCATGGCCGCGATCTGGGCGTAGGTCGATTCCTTGGGATGAATGCCACTTTGCAGCGCCGCGTTTTCCGCTGGCATCCCGAATGAGTCCCAGCCCATCGGATGCAGCACGTTGTAGCCTTTGGCGCGCATATAGCGTGCCACGACGTCGCCCATCGAATAGTTGCGGACGTGGCCCATATGGATACGGCCCGAAGGATACGGGAACATTTCAAGTACATAGTACTTTGGACGTGATTCGTTCTCTTCGACCCTGTAAACCTCGGCGTCGTCCCACGCTTTACGCCAGTGCTTTTCGCGTTCGGGTGCGTTATATCGTTCTGCAACCATGAATGTGTTCTATCCGCATTTGACCGCCGATCGGGCGGTGTCTATTCGGGTGGTATCCAGCCGAAAAAGGTGGGTATGGTCAAGGAAAGCTTGGGCCCGCCGCGTAATTATCTTTAGCTTTTCGATGTGCCGATGGAAAAACATGAGCCAGCCGGGGATAATCTGGCAAAAATCTATGACCGAATTGGCCGCGCTGCCGCACGGTCTGGGCGTTCGCCGGACGAGATAACGCTGATCGCCGTCTCGAAGACTTTCGACTCGGATGCGATCGTCCCTGTAATCGAGGCAGGACAGACGCGTTTTGGTGAAAACCGCATACAAGAGGCCAAGGCGAAATGGCCAGCCTTGTGCAAACGCTATCCAGGTATCGAACTGCACCTGATCGGCCCGCTGCAATCGAACAAGGTGAAAGAGGCCGTTGCGCTGTTCAATGTCATTCACACGATCGACCGGCCGAAAATCGCGCGTGCGATCGCAGCGGAGATGGAAGCGCAAGGACGCGTGTTGAAACTGTTTATCCAGGTGAATATCGGTAATGAGCCGCAAAAGGCGGGAATTGCCCCCGAGGATACGGAAGCCTTCCTCACGCAGTGCCGGACCGAATTTGGTCTCGAAATTGCTGGTCTGATGTGTATTCCCCCGATCGACGAGCCGCCGGAGCCCCATTTCAGAAAGCTTGGAGAATTAGCTTCGAAAGTAGAGCTGCGTGAACTCAGCATGGGGATGAGCGCGGATTTCGAAAGCGCGATCGAATGCGGCGCTACATATATCCGCGTCGGTTCGGCGATATTCGGCGATCGAAATTATTCACAGTGAAGGCGGCGAATATACCCCGGCAATCATTTCGCTAAGTGATTTCCTTTAAAAACCCCGGTAGATTTGGGATAGAGACATCGGACAGGTGCCTGATCATGGCAAAGACTACTCTTGAGGCGCTCGCAGAAACCATTGCCGCGCGCCGGAACGCTTCCAGCGATACGTCCTACACGAGAAAGCTGCTGGATGGCGGTCCGGCCAAATGTGCGCGCAAATTCGGCGAGGAAGCGGTCGAGGCGATGATCGCGGCGCTTGATGAGGATGACGAGGCGCTGAAAGGTGAAGCGGCGGATGTGCTCTATCATCTGCTTGTGCTGCTGGAAGCGCGCAATATCCCTTTCGATGACGTTCTTGCGGTGCTCGATCAGCGAACGGGCAGATCCGGCCTCGAAGAAAAAGCCTCCCGAACGGGCACACCGCAATGACACCGATGGTGCCCATGATGCAGCCAGCATGGGGGCTGGAATTCTCGCCCTACCGCATCTTCACCCGTCCCGAATGGGCGAGACTCCGCGCCGATACGCCCATGACTTTGTCGGAAGACGAGATCGAGCCGCTATCCGGCCTGATCGACCGCATTTCGGCGCGGGAAATCGAGGATATCTACCTGCCGCTCTCAAGACTGCTTAATCTCTATGTCGCGGCGGCGCAGAAGCTTCACGCCGACACGAACGGATTTCTCGGCGGCCGGCATGGCAAGATGCCGTTCATCATTGGCTTGGCCGGCAGTGTCGCCGTCGGCAAGAGCACGACATCGCGCGTGCTGCGCGCCCTGCTGGCGCGCTGGCCGAACCATCCTCGCGTCGATATGGTTTCGACAGACGGCTTTTTGCTGCCAAACGAGGTGCTGGAAGAGCGCGGCATCATGAACCGTAAGGGCTTCCCTGAAAGCTTCGACCAGAAGTCGCTTCTTCAGTTCATGGCCGATGTGAAGGCGGGCCGGGGACGCGTTCGCGCGCCGGTCTATTCGCATCACGACTATGATGTCCGGCCTAGCGAATATGTAACAGTGGACCGCCCAGATGTACTGATCGTGGAAGGCCTCAATGTCCTCCAGCCCGCCAAGCTGCCGCGCAATGGTGAAGCGATCCCTTTTGTTTCCGATTTCTTTGATTTCTCGATCTATATCCATGCCGAGGCAAGGATTATCGAGCAGTGGTACGTGTCGCGTTTCGACCGGTTGCGGCATACGGCGTTCCGTCATCCGGACGCCTATTTCCACCGCTACTCGCATCTTACCGATGAAGAAGCGCGCAAGACCGCCACGAAAATCTGGCGCGAGATCAACCAGAAGAACCTTGAAGAGAATATTCTGCCGACCCGCCAGCGCGCGGCTCTCATCCTGAACAAGAACCGCGATCACTCGATCGAAACCGTCTGGCTGCGCAAGCTTTAACGCTCGTTACATTTGCCTGACAACCACAAGAGAGCCGGTAGATTGCTGTCGCACGGCTTCAGACACTGGCGATGGTGGCGTTAATCATTGAGGTTTTGCGGTGGTAGCCGCAGATTGTCCTCAGTTATCGGCCGTAACATCCTTGATCCATCCGGTGATTTGCGGAATGGCGCATGGTGCATAAGCGTTTCGTCCCAATAGTACAAAGGTGCCGGTTGCCCAGATCGGCCATTGCGACGTGAGCTGATAATTAAAGATGGATGAGCGTAACAGGCCATGCGTTGCATCGGGCAGCACGACGACTGCGTTTTCCGGCCTCTTGCTGCCAAGGATTTCGCGATAGGTGCTGGCATTACGAACCGTGTCGACATTAAGGTCTTCTGCGCCGAACACGGCAAGAAACGGCGCCTCGATATTCGCAAGCCCGGCCAAGGCATCCGAATTGATGTTACGTGCCACAAATTGAAACCGGTCGCGGCTCATGGGAGCGCTGGTTTCAGCATTCTTGAGGTATCTTTCGTAACTCGAATCAGGCCCGAAGATGAATGCGTCGCGCTCACCTTGTTCTTCGATAAGCCGTAAGATTTCAGCCTCGCTACGGCCCTCGACCGCGAGCCGGGTACGCGTGAAATATACGCCTTGCTCACGCCAGTTGACGGCGCCGCCGATCAGGATATGGAAAGCGGGACTCGGTGACATATCTGCGGTTTCCGGCAACACCCAGCCAGCTTGCGAAAATCCCAGAAACCCGATTTTATCGACCGCGACATCTTCCGTATTTCGAACCGCGCGCAGCGCTGCAACGGCCTCAGTCGCGCGATCGCGCATAGACTGATCAAGCCAATTCCCCTCGCTTTCGCCTATTCCAGGTTTATCCCAGCTGAAAACGCCGATACCCGCGTCGAGCAGAGCATTCATCAGCGGCAAATAGCCGTCACCTGAAAATCGATCCTGCGGTCCGTCGCCATGAACAACAAGCACTATAGGCGCGTTATCTGCCTCGGCTGGTAGAAACAGGCTGCCTGTTAAAAGGCCGTTCGCTGATTGAAAGGCAATATCCTTCCTGCGATATTCGGAAAGATCGAAATCGGGAAGGGCCCAGGCAATGGCAAGAATGGCTATACCCGTTGCTATGAGGCCGGACGCAATGGCGACCCAACGCATCACAGCACTGATATGGCCATGCATCATCCCCAGTGCCAATCGATCTCAACGAGCCGTTAGGCCCGCCGCTCGACCATCTTCTTCTTCAGCTCGGCAATCGCCTTGGCGGGATTGAGACCTTTGGGGCAGACGCGCGCGCAGTTCAGTATGGTGTGGCAGCGATAGATGCGGAACGGGTCTTCCAGATCGTCGAGCCGCTCGCCGGTTGCCTCGTCGCGGCTGTCATTGACCCAGCGATAGGCTTGCAGGAGCGCGGCCGGGCCGAGATAGCGGTCGGAGTTCCACCAATAGGACGGACAGGCCGTCGAGCAACAGGCGCACAAGATGCATTCATAGAGGCCGTCAAGTTCCTGGCGGTCCTCATGCGACTGCTTCCATTCCTTCTCCGGTGTCGTGCTTTCCGTCTGCAGCCAGGGCTGAATCGATTGGTGCTGCGCATAGAAATGCGTCATGTCAGGCACGAGATCCTTGATCACCGGCATATGCGGCAATGGATAGATGTTGATCGTACCGCTGATTTCGTCGATCGCCTTGGTGCAGGCCAGCGTGTTGGTGCCGTCGATATTCATTGCGCACGACCCGCAAATACCCTCGCGGCACGACCGGCGGAAGGTCAGCGTCGGGTCGATCTCGTTCTTGATCTTGATGATCGCGTCGAGAACCATCGGCCCTGTCTCGTCGAGATTGAGCCAATAGCTGTCAATGCGCGGATTTTCGCCATCATCCGGCGTCCATCGGTAAACCTTGATCTCCTTCCAGCTACCCTTGCCGCTGCGCTCGTTCCAGCGCTTGCCTTTTTTGACCTGGGAATTCTTCGGGAGTGCAAGTTCGACCATTTATCCGTTCCGGTTAGCTCTGCTGCCCGGCAGGACTTGCGGCTTCGCCCGACCAGTTGATCCGCAATGTCGCGAACATCGTGACGGTCAGCATGATGAAGCCGGCAACTGCCCCTGCGAGCAACGCAAAATCCTCAAGACGCAGGATGAGGTATAACAGCCCGTAGAGAATAAGAAAGACGAAAAGCATGATAAACCCCCGTGCGGCGCTTTGCATCGCCTTGCCAGTGTAGAGGGACAACATGCCGCCTGTCGCGCCTGATGCGATCAGATAGGCGAGCGTAAAGCCGATATGCTCCGAAAGGCTGAGCAAAAGCACGTAGAACAGGATCATGGTGAGGCCGACGAAGACATATTGCACGGCATGAATGCGGCGTCCCGACGTCAATTCGAGTACCAGAACGGCCAGAAACGCGACCGACAGGAACATCAGCGCATATTTGGCGGCGCGGTTGACCAGGGCGTAATAATCCACAGGCACGAAGAAGCTCACGCCGGAGAGTACCGGAAACAGGGTGGCGTGAATGCTTCCAGCTTGTTGCGCGTCCGTTCGCCATGCCTGCGGAATCGAACGCGCCAGATGCGGCACGCGCCAGCTTGCCGTAAAGCCATCGGAGCTGATCTCGCGGGATTCCGGCAGGAAGGCGCCGTTGAAACTCGGATGCGGCCAGTCCGATTTCAGGGCAAGCTGCGAATTGCGCCCGATCGGGGCGATGGTCAGCCTGGATGAGCCGTTGAAGACCAGTTCAGTCTCGAAGCGGAACGTTCCGGGTGCCTGATCAATGCTGCCCCCGACAGGGAAAAGCCGTACATGAAGCCCCGGGGCACGGCCATCCGGCAAGCCGATGCTCGGCTCGAACGCGATCGTACGTCCGCCATCAATGCGTAGGGACGCCGCTTCCTTCAGGCCGGAGACATCAGACAGGCCGATGGACAGGATCGCGTCGCGCCATCTGACATTGGCCGCGTCCGGTTCGATGAGCCTGATGTCAGGAGCCGAGAACTGGCCGGATCGCTTCTGCCGGTCGGAATAGAGCGTGACTTCATAGATCGAGCGGCGGCGGATTTCCGATTTGGCCTCACCCTCGGCCAGAAAATCGTCGGGCAGGAAGGTGGCGTAACGCTCATGCGTTTCCTCGATTTCCTTATTATCCTGTATCCGCTTGATCTGCACCGTGTACGGGACGATCAGCAGCGGCCCGATGAGCTGCTGCTCCCCGCCGAATAGCTGCGCCAGTTCCTGTTTGACTGCTGCCGAACGGTTCTCACGCTCATTGACGACGAACCAGACCAGCGCCAGCGGGATCGTCAGGATGAAGATCAGGAGGACGACAAGGAAAAATTTGAAACCTGGCGAACGTGTCAGCCGATTGAAGCTTTCGGCGAAAGAAGCGGCCATATGCGACTCCCTCGGAACAAGGCGGGTTTACGCGCGTGGGACTCAGCGCGGGCAAGTCTGTCGCATATGGCATGGCAGGCGCTGAAGGTTTCATGAACGCCTTCAGCGCTTATAGGATTCGTCAGGGCGTGGAGCCACTTGCCTCGTCATCATCGTCGAGATCAGCCGCAGCCTGTTGGCGCGCGCGCTTGCGCTCGATCAGCGTGACGGCGTATATCGACAGCTCATAAAGAAACACAGTCGGGATCGCCATGCCGATCTGGCTGATCGGGTCCGGCGGCGTCAGAAAGGCCGCGACGAGAAAGGCGATCACGATGGCGTAGCGCCGCTTCGAGCGCAGATCATCCGATGAGATGAAACCGGCCCGCGCCAGCAAGGTGAGCACCACCGGCAATTGAAAACAGATCCCGAAGCCAAGGATCAGCGTCATGATCAGCGACAGATATTCGCTGACGCGTGCGGTCAGTTCGATCTTTACCGGCCCATCGGTCTGCTGCATGGAGAGGAAAAACCCCATCGCCAGCGGCATGACGACGAAATAGACGAGCACAGCGCCAAGCAGGAACAGGATCGGCGTCGCGATCAGGTACGGGATAAACGCCTGGCGCTCGTTCTTATAGAGGCCCGGCGCAACGAACATGTAGATCTGTGATGTGATGACGGGAAAGGCCAGAAAAATAGCGCCGAACAGGGCGATGCGGAGTTGCGTAAAAAAGAACTCCTGCGGTGCCGTGTAGATCATGCCGATCGGAACCGTTTCGCCAACGGCCCAGCGGTAAGGCATGACAAGGATATTGTAGATGTCCTTGGCGAAGAAGATGCAGATCAGAAATGCGATGGCGATACCGGCGATGGTCCACATCAGCCTCTGACGCAACTCGATCAGATGCTCTATCAGCGGGGCTTTCGTGGCGTCGATATCGTCCGTGGTCACAGCTATTAAGCCCTTACGCTGCTGTTCCGTGGGCGCCGTTTAC
This sequence comes from uncultured Hyphomicrobiaceae bacterium, assembly GCA_964407125.1. GTDB lineage: Bacteria > Pseudomonadota > Alphaproteobacteria > Rhizobiales > Rhodomicrobiaceae > JAHQVI01. The sequence continues at coordinate 7,160 of CAYOUP010000010.1, forward strand.
GCGCGGCGTGCCCCGGTCATCGTCGCTTTCCGGATTGTTGACGGCTGCGGCGGAGGTTTCCGGCGCCTGCGGCTTGCTTTCGGCGGATGTGTTCGGACTGTCTGACGCATTCCTGGGTGGCAGAGGCGGCGGCGGTGGCCCGAGATCGTCATACGCTTCATCGTCCGGCTGTTCGGCCTTAGCGCCTTCAATCTTTGCGCTTTCGGCCTTCGTCTGCGATGTCCCGAGCGGGTCGCGTGCGGCATCCTCGATGGAGGACCGTATCTGGTTGAGCGGATTGTTCTGCTTCAGCGATTTCATCTCGCGCTGAAACTCTTCTCCGCCGGCTTCGCGCAAGGCGTCATCGAAATGCTTGCGGAATTCATCGGCGGTCCGCCGCAGCTTGCCGAGCATGCGGCCAAGCGAGCGCAGCATTCCGGGCAATTCCTTGGGCCCCACGACCAGAATTGCCACGACGGCAACGAGCAACAATTCTGACCATGAAACATCGAACATCGCAGTTCTTGTCTTTCTACGAAATGCGTAGGCCTCTTAGCGTGCGTTTCGCGTGACCGGCCCCGTCGGGCTTAACTTGCGCGAACGTTCTCGCTGGACGAAGCTTTTGCGTCGATGGTTTCGCCTGAGCGTTCCTCGATCGCCTTGGGTGTTTCCTTCGGATCGTCGTCGCTCTCGTCGGTCATGCCGCGCTTGAAGCTTTTGATACCTTTGGCGAAATCACCCATGACTTCGGAAATCTTGCCGCGACCGAAAAGTAGAACGATCAGCAGCAGAACCAACATGATCTGAAACCAGCTTGGAGCCATTTTCTTTACCTTTGCAACTCATAAGAAGCGTTATCTTTGTTCAAAATCTACGCGTTACGCCGCTTCTCCGCAAGCGCCGACGCAAATCATTTCCAATTCGTCATGATCATGTGCGAGGAAATAACAGCGCGTTTTCTGCGTCGATGCCCAGAACCACCTCGCTACCTCTGGGCCTTGCCAACGCAGACTCGGTACGGATTATCAGCGGTTTTTCAAGCCCACTGACACCCACTTCCATGAGAATCTCACGTCCGACGGAAAAATTTTGCAGGACATGTGCGGTTATTCCGTCCGTGTCATTCTCAATCTTTATATGGTGCGGGCGCAAGCATAACATAACCTCGCCCTCCAGCCCTTCCTGTGCCCGGAAACGCCCCAGAGGACCGACAACCCAGCCGGAGATAATCCGGCACGGAATGATATTTAGCTCGGAAAACGTTTCAGCGACATAAATATTGCGCGGATTATGATAAAGCTCATCCACCGCGCCAGCCTGTACGAGACGGCCTTGCGACATGACCGCAATCCTGTCCGACAGGCGCATGGCCTCTTCAGGATCGTGGGTGACGAAAATCGCCGTTGCGCCGACCTCATGGATAATCGCCAGCGTTTCATTGCGGATTTCGTTGCGCAGACGGCCATCGAGTCCGGAAAACGGCTCATCCATCAAGAGCACGCCGGGGCGCGGCGCGATCGCCCGCGCAAGCGCAACGCGCTGCTGCTGGCCGCCGGAGAGCATATGCGGATAGGCGGACGCATAGTCCGCAAGCCCCATCCGCGTCAGAACTGCTGTCGCTTCGCGACTGGCAACCGTCCGTCCCAGCCGTTTCAGCCCGAATGCGACATTGTCGATCACGGTCAAATGCGGGAACAGCGCAAAATCCTGAAACATCAGGCCGACGCCGCGCTGTTCCGGCGGCAGGAAGCGATCTGATGAGACGACCTCGATATCGCCGATAGTGATCCGTCCGGCGTCAGGGCGCTCAATGCCGGCAATCATACGCAAGAGTGTGGATTTGCCGCAGCCCGACGGGCCGAGCAGGCTGATGATTTCGCCCGGCTTGATGTCGAATGAAAAATCGTTGACGGCAACCCGGTCGGTGAAGCGCTTTGTAATCCCGGACAGAGACAGACCGGCTGCGATTGTCGCAGCAGCCTTTCGCGTCTTATCCCAATGGGAGACGTGTTCGCTCCGCTTCATAAGCGGGTTTGTCCTCAAGTCCCGGAACGACGCCAACACAATTCCTTCCCGGTTACGGATTGCATCCGTAAATTAGCGCATCGGACCGAAAAGTGGGAACCGGTTTTCGGACAAATCCGATGCGTAAACAAAAGATTAGAGCGGCCCAGCCGGTTCCGGTTATGACTCTGCCGCTCTAATATCAACCCTGAAGCCGTCTTAAAAGGTTGAAGACCTGCGGCCTGAGGGGTGCGTCTTCATTCTGCTCGGGCGCATCTTCATCCGCAAGCAGAGGGTCTTCCGTTTCGGGAAGATTTTCTTCGCCGCTATCGTCATCGTCCAGCGGATCCTCATCCGGTAGCAGCCCCGGCAGATCTGTCGGCTCGGGTACGGAGAAGCCCGGCGGCAGGTTGCTGTCCAGCAGTCCTGCGCCTTTCAATTCCGAAAGGCCGGGAAGATCTTTCACGCTGTCGAAGCCGAAATGGTCGAGGAACATCTCCGTGGTGCCGTATGTGACAGGACGGCCCGGTGCGCGGCGCCGGCCACGCAGGCGAATCCAGCCCATTTCCAGCAGAACATCAAGCGTGCCCTTCGAGGTCGAGACACCGCGCACCTCTTCGATTTCGGCGCGCGTGACAGGCTGGTGATAAGCAATGATCGCAAGCGTTTCCAGCGCCGCTTTGGACAATCTGCGCGGCTCGACCGAAATCCTCTCAAGCAGGAATGACAGGTCGGGAGCGGTACGGAACGACCACTTGCCGGCGGTGCGCATCAGATTTACGCCGCGCCCCGCATAAAGGTTTTGCAGTTCTTCGAGCAAGGCGGGTATGTCATCCTGGCCGGTGAAATATTCCTGCAGGGCGCGCTCGTCAAGCGGCTCCGAAGCAGCAAAAAGCACGGCTTCGAGGACACGCAGCTTTTCCCAGCGATCGGCCGAGGGCAGCCTTGCGACATTCCCGGAGACAGTCTGCTCAGGAAGCGCTTCACTCGCCGGAAGCGGCAAATGTCCCTGCTTTTGTTCCTTTTTTTCGTCTTCAGACATCTTAATTCGTCCCCATAAGCGTCTGCCCGGCCTGAGCGCCGCCGCCGACTTTATCCGGATTTCAACTGGGTTCAACGCGGTACGGTTGAGTCACCACTCTTGGTTTCATCAGGCTTCGGCTTCAGCCAGCGTACATAAAGTGGTGAAAATGGCTGAGCCTGCCTGATTTCGATAAAGCCTTCGCGTGACAATTCAAGGGTTGCACCGAAAGAGCTTGCAAGCGCGGTCTTCCTTACTTCGGTATCCTGAAGATAGTCTTCAAGATAGTTTTCAAGAATGGACCAGTTAACCGTCTGGCCGAACAGGCGTTCAAGCCGTTCTCTTGCCTCGCGGACGGACCACACTTCGCGACCGCCCCATTTTACGGTCTTCTCGACGTTTTTGCCGCGCTGTTCCGCGTAGGCTTTCAGAAGATCGTAAACGCTGGCCCAATATTCGCTCTTGCGCACGGTCCGGACGCCTTCCGGCATGCCGCGCGGAAAGAAATCGACGCCGAGCTGCTTGCGACCGAAAATCCGCGCTACGGCATCGCGCATGGCGTCGAGGCGTTTCAGGCGGAATGCAAGCTGAAGCGCCATTTCCTCGCCGGTTGGCCCGTCGACCTTTTGCTCTTCCTTAGGCAGCAGCAGTTTCGACTTCAGATAGGCAAGCCATGCGGCGGCGAGAAGATAATCGGCGGCGATTTCGAGGCGCAAGTCGCGGGCGTGGGCGATATAGGAGAGATATTGCTCGACAAGCTGGAGCACGGAAATCTTGGTTAAATCGACCTTTTGGGTGCGCGCCAGGGCCAGAAGCAGGTCAAGCGGGCCTTCGAACCCGTCGAGCGATACGACCAGCCGGTCTTCGTCCCTGGTATCGTCGAGCATGACGACATTGGAATAGTCAGGCGCTCCGGTATCGAAATCCGATCCGGCCTTGTCGTCCTGTTCCTGTTTTTGCGTTTTGTCGGTCATCGCTTGGGAAAAATCGTTAATATCCTGTTTATCATGGCTGATTCACCGGATTTCTCCTAGCCGAACCTTCAGCGCCTATACCGAGACGTCTGAAAGTGTTTCGGCAAGCAATAGTTCCGCTCTCTCTTCATCGAAAGCTTGCGGCGCTTGCAGCCGGGCGAGCGCCGCCCTGAAGCGTCTCAGCGCATCGCCGGAAAGCAGGGGGGCTTCCGCTGCGACATCCTCCATTTCCGTGAATACGCCGCCGCAATGCAGGGCCACGTCGCATCCGGCGGTAAGAACGGCCCGTGCACGTTCCCTCATATTCCCCGACAACGCGCCCATGCCGAGATCGTCGCACATCAGCAGGCCATCAAAACCGATTTCGCCGCGTATGATGTCGCTGATGATGACTGGCGAGGCGCTGGCGGGAGCTTTCGTGTCAACGGCCGGGATCTGTATATGTGCCGTCATGCCGAGGGGCAGGTCGGCAAGCGCCCGGAAGGGCAGAAAGTCGCTCCTGCTGAGTTCATCGCGGCTGCATTTGATGACCGGCAAGGAGGCGTGACTGTCGACTGAGGCGCGGCCATGACCGGGGATGTGTTTCAAAACCGGGAGCACGCCGCCATCGAGGTAACCCTCAGCGACGGCGCGGGCGAGCGCAATGACGGCGTCCGCCGACGTCCCGTAGGCACGGTTGCCGATGATATCGTGAGCGCCCGCGACAGGCAGATCGGCCACCGGAGCGCAATTGACGGTGATGCCAAGGGCGTGAAGATCGCGGGCGATGAGCCGGGCCCCGAGACGCGCCGCTTCAAGTCCGGTCTCGGGATCGCGCGCATAAAGGAGGCTGAAAGCACGGCCCGACGGATATTGACGCCAGTGCGGCGGTTGAAGCCGTTGGACACGCCCGCCTTCCTGGTCGATCAGGACGAGTGCCTGGCGGTCGCCGACGGCTTCGCGATAGTCGTCGATCAATGCTTGGATCTGATCCGGCGTATCGCAATTGCGCTTGAACAGGATGAATCCGCAAGGCCGGGTTTCACGGAAAAAGCCCACCTCGCGGCTGGTGAGCGTTACGCCCTCACAGCCGCTTATGAAAGCCCGAAGGCTATCTGTTCCGCTCAACGCACCCTCGGGAAGCTATTGATCCTTGCGGACCAGGCAGGCCTGCATACCGGCAATTTTAAGCTGCTCGCAAAGGGCTTCCGCCTCGACCTTGCCGTCGACCGGTCCGACCCAGAGACGATACCACACACCCTTCGCGCCAAGATCGGCCTTACGCAGGGATGGCGCGTAATTGCCGATTACCGATGCATAGCGCTTCTGAAGCTTCTTGAAAGCCTCGGTCGCTGCCTGCGGGTCGTTACGCGCGCCGATCTGTACGAAATAAGCGTCACTTCCGCCGGCCGTGACAGGAACGCCCTGGTTCTGCGGGGCGACGGAGGCAAGCCGCGTCTGCTGCTGAGGCTGCTCGGCAGCCGGAACGGCTGTGACGCTGCTTGTTTCCGAAGGTGCTGGCGCCTGTACCGTTCCGTAACTTGGCGATGACGATGGCTGCGTGGAAACGACGATACTGCTTGAGAGGGGGTTTGACAAACCGCTATTGTCGGCAGTGACGCTTTGTGTCTGCTGCTGAGTCGGTTGTTGTGAGCCGTCAGGGCCGAATGTAAGTGTCTGAACCGTTTTCGGTTTATCAGGCGAGCGAGGTTCGGGATTTTCCGCTTCTCCGCCCTGAGCCTTCAATGCATTTTCGATGCGTTGCTCAAGAGTGCCGCCGCCTGTCGTTACAAGCCCGGGGACTGCTGGTACGTCCTGATCGGAATTGCCGCCGCCGGCTGCTGAAGCCTGCTGCGAAGCTGGCCCATCGCCGCCAAGACGGTCATAGATGAGCTTGTTGCCATTGGGGAAATCACGCCCGCCCGGCTCTTCCGGCTGCTCCTTGACCGGGCTGTTGTCGGCGGTAATGATCGAGGGCGCGTTACCGGCGCTGAAATTGCCATTCCCAGAGTTATAGAGATAAGCGCCGCCACCACCGACGACGACAGCACCCGCTAGCACTGCGGCAAGAAGCTTTTTCTTCCCGCCACCTTTTTCATATTCATCAATGTCGAAATCATCTTCGTCAGCGAAGAAATCCGCATCAATATCCTCGTCCCGCACTGCTGGCGGATGAAACGGACGCGCGGCCGGGGGAGCAGGGGGCTGCTCGAATTCATCCCAGTCATAGAAATCCTGATTGTCGAACCCCTGCGGTCCCCGCGCCTGCTGTCCGCGCCCGCGCGGTTCCGCGCCAAAGCCGTCGTCCTCGGCGTCGAACGGATGCAGCTGATGGCCTGCATAAGGATCGTCATGCCCTTGATCGAAGTTGCCGAGGCCGTCCGCGCGATAGTCGTGGTCGTCGAAAGGCGGCAGATCCCGGCCATTCGCGGGAACCGGCGGAGGCGGAATGTCGTCCAGGCCATGATCTACGCCGGAAAAAAATTCGTCATGGACGGATTGCGGATCACCGTCGAAACCGGGATGCTCGTCCTGCGGATAAAAATTCTGGAACTGGTTCGGGGCGCCGCCGAAATCGTCGCCGTCCCAATTATTGTCGAAACCGCCGGGAGAATGCGACGCATAAGGATCACTGGCTGCCGGTTGATAATAGGGGTCGTTCGGCAAGTCCGAGGGCACCGAATAGGGATCGGATACGGGCGGTTCCGGACGTGGGGGTGGAGGCGGCGCCATATCTGCGCGCGGCTGGCGCGCCGGGCGCTGGGGCGGCCTGCGGTCCCGTTCATTGCCTGCGGGGGCTTGAGGATCGCCCTTACCCCTCGCATAGGCCTCGGGCTTGTAGGCGGAGAAGGACGCCTGGGGCCTTTCGGGCGGCAGCCGGGGCGGACGCGAATCAGACTGCTGCGGAAATTGTTCGTAACGATCCCTAGGCTGCTGCGTCTGGCCGCGCTGCTGGGAATATTCGCGGCTGGCAGAACCTCGCCGGAATCCTCTCGGATCGTCATTCATGGACATGTGTCACCGTTCCTTTACCCTAACCTGTCTGCGGCAGAATGGTGCGATCGTGATGGTGTGATTCGTCACCTCAACGCATTTCGTAGATCGGTTTAACGCCCAAAATGCCTAGACCGGACCGTATTGTCTGGGCTACGGCCGATATGAGCCCCACACGCGCCCTAGTTTGCTCAAATTCGCCCGTGACGATGAACCGTAATTGTGGCAACTCTTTGCCTCGGTTCCACAACACATGAAACTCGCCGGCGAGTTCGTGCAGATAAAAAGCAATACGATGCGGCTCATGCGCATGAGCCGCCGCCTCTATTATCCGTGGATAATGCGATATTCGTTTGATGACTGCAAGTTCAGCTTCATCATTAAGTAAATCCAGCCGGGCCTGGGATAGGTTTTTTCCACTTGTTTCGAGATCAGGCAACGCTTCTTTGGCATTTCGCAAGACTGATTGCGCCCGTGCATGCGCATACTGAACATAAAAGACCGGATTATCCTTGGACTGCTCAAGCACTTTGGCAAAGTCGAAATCGAGCGCAGCGTCATTTTTTCTGAAGATCATCATGAAACGGGCCGATCCCGCTCCGACTTCATCCACGACTTCACGCAGGGTGACGAACGAACCTGACCGTTTCGACATCTTCACCGGTTCGCCATCGCGATAAAGCTTCACGAGCTGGCAGACCTTGACATCGAGATCGGCCTCGCCATCGCTGAGCGCCGAAACCGCCGACTTCATGCGCTTGATGTAACCGGCATGGTCGGCACCGAAAACGTTGATCATCATGTTGAAGCCGCGCCGGATCTTGGAGCGGTGATAGGCCATGTCGGAGGCGAAATAGGTATAGCTGCCATCCGACTTGATGAGCGCGCGGTCGACATCGTCGCCGAATTGGGTTGCGCGGAACAGAGTCTGCTCGCGATCCTCCCAGTCATCAGGCAGCTTGCCTTTCGGCGGTGGCAGGCGGCCTTCATAGACCAGCCCCTTGCCGCGCAGCTCTCCGATCGTATCGGCGACCTCGTTGGTTTCGCCCTCGATCAGCGAGCGCTCGGAAAAGAAAACATCGTGCTTGATCCCGAGCGCCGCGAGGTCGTTGCGGATCATATCGAGCATCATCTCGATGGATTTTGCCCGGACGATGGGAAGCCATTCGGCTTCCTCCATATTGTGAAGGCGCTGCCCGTATTCCTCTTTCAGCACTTCGCCGACGGCACAGAGATAGTCGCCTGGATAAAGGCCTTCGGGAATTTCGATCGTCTCGCCAAGCGCTTCGCGATAGCGCAGGAAGGCTGACCGCGCGAGCACATCGACCTGAGCGCCTGCGTCATTGACGTAATATTCACGCGTGACCTTGTAGCCCGAATAATCGAGCAGACTGGCCAGCGCATCGCCGAAGACCGCGCCGCGGCAATGGCCGACATGCATCGGGCCGGTTGGATTTGCGGAGACATATTCGACATTGACGGGCTGACCCGCGCCCATATCGGAGCGGCCGAACTCCTCTCCCGCCGCCAGAACCGACTTCAGGTAATCCGGCCAGACGCTATCCGCCAGCGTCAGGTTGATGAAGCCTGGCCCCGCGACGTCAACTTTCGCGATGTCCGGATCGCCCTCAAACGCCTTGGCGAAATGCGCGGCGAGATCGCGCGGAGCCATCCCGGCGGGCTTGGCCAGTATCATCGCCGCGTTAGAAGCGATATCGCCATGAGAGGCGTCACGCGGCGGCTCGACTGTCACTCGGCCGGTATCGAGATCTTCCGGCAAAACACCGGCCGTCTTCAGCGCGTTTGCCGCTTCCAGGAAGCGCGCTTCGAAATCTTTGAATATGTTCATTGCAAATGATCCAGATCGCGGCTTCCGCCTGTCGCCGCTAAGGCTAACCGGCTATCGCAATTGCGGCGTGTCGTCAAATAGGCGCCGATGCGTTTCCAGCGCCATGCGATCGGTCATGCCTGCGACAAAATCGGCGACCACGCGCCCCTTTTCCTTGGTCTGCGCCTGCTCGCGCCACTCATCGGGAAGCTTGTCGGGATGATCGAGGAAATAGCTGAACAGGTCGCGCACGATTTTCTGGGCGTCATCCATGATTCGGCGCACACGGGGGTGATAGTAGAATTCGGCGAACAGAAACTCGCGCAATGTGCGCAGATCGGCTCTCATCGGTTCGGAGAAGCTTGCTATTGGATCGGGCGCGGAGCGTATATCATCGACGGATTGAGGATTAAGCGCGGTGATGCGTTTGGAAGCCTCGCCCGCCACATCGAAGACCATCGCGCTGATCAGGCGGCGATTGACCTCATAGATAAGACGGCCATCGGCAATTTCGCCATACCGATCCTTGATTTCGTCGATGAATTTTCCGACGAGCGGCAGGTCGTGCAGTTTGCGGATTTCGAACAGACCGGCGCGGAGGCCGTCATCGAGATCGTGATTATTATAGGCGATGTCATCGGCCAGCGCCGCAATCTGCGCCTCTGCCGACGCATAGCTCGCAAGGTCGAGATCGTGGCTTTGACCATATTCGACGATGGCGGCAGGTAGCCCTTCGGCGGCGTAGCGGTCGACCGGTGTTCCGTCCGGCTTCAGAAGCGGTCCGTTATGTTTGACGAGGCCTTCAAGCGTCTCCCATGTGAGGTTCAACCCGTCAAAGGAGGCATAGCGGCGCTCCAGTTTCGTGACCGTGCGCAAGCTTTGGGCATTGTGATCGAAACCGCCGAACGGCGCGGCGACATCATGAAGCGCCTCTTCGCCCGCATGGCCAAAGGGCGGGTGGCCGAGATCGTGAGCCAGCGCGATGGTTTCGGCAAGATCTTCATCCAGACCGAGATTGCGCGCCAGCGTCTGGGCGATCTGCGCCACTTCCAGACTGTGGGTCAGCCGTGTACGATAGTGATCGCCTTCATGATAGACGAAGACTTGCGTCTTATATGTCAGGCGGCGAAAAGCGGTGGAATGAATGATCCGGTCGCGGTCGCGTTGAAAAGGCGATCGTATGTCGCAGCCCGGTTCCGGATAGAGCCGTCCGCGGCTTTTATTCACTTGGCAGGCATAGGGTGCGACCTGGCGCGCATTATACCGGCTTTGGACAGACATGCTCACGTTCCAATCTGGCTGGCTGGCCTCTATGGCGCTGCCAGGATAACGGAATGATTGACAAAACCCCTCCGGTCACCATTTCCATAAGGAAGTTTAACCACAATATTAATCTATGCGATTCGGACGATATAACGATGACACAGGTCGCTTTGACGGACCGCGCGGCGCGGCGAATTCGTGAAATTGTCGCCGAAGACAGGGAAGCCTCCATGCTTCGTGTCAGCATCGAGGCGGGAGGCTGCACGGGCTTTCAGTATAATTTCGATCTCGTTTCCAGCCGGGATGACAGCGATTATGTCGTGGAAAAGCAGGGCGCAACGGTCGTTATCGACGAAGTTTCGCTGCCGCTGATCGCAGGCTCGGAGATTGATTTTGTGGACGACCTGATCGGCGCAAGCTTCAGGGTCAATAACCCGAACGCGTCTGAAACCTGCGGCTGCGGCGTCTCGTTCACATTATAGTGATCATCATGATCCCGCACCGGTTTCAGTGCAGATCTTCTTCGCGGAAATAGCGCAGCGCTCCGGGATGGAGTGGCGCGGTCAGCCCCGAACGTGTCATTTCCAGCTCGTCCAGAGTGTTGAATGAGGCATCCAGTTTGCGCAGCTTGTCAAAATTCTGGAAGATGATTTTGACGACATCGTAGACAAGCGTCTGATCCGTATTTTTCGAAGCCACAAGCGTGGAGCGCAAGCCGAAGGTTACGACTTCCTTGCCAAGCGATTTATACGTGCCGGCCGGGATAACGACTTCGGTGAAATGCGAGCTGTTGTCGATAAGGCGGATGATATCCTCGCCTGCAGCCGGAACCATCTTGATGTCGCATGTGTCGAATGCCTGCTGAACAAGCGGATCGGGATGTATGGAGGCAAAAACAACCGCATCGGTCTTGCCGTCACAAAGCGCGGCGACCTGATCTTCCGCCTTTAATTCGAGAGTCGAGGCAAAGTCGCTCAGGCTCCAACCCTTTGCACTCAGTACCGCATTCATGAGCAGGCGCTGTGGCGAACCTGAATTGCCCACATTCACATGGCGATTTTTTAGATCGTCCAGTGTCGCGATGCCGGCGGCCTTGCGGGCGAGGAGCGTGAACGCCTGCGGCTGCGCTGAGAAAACCGAACGCATGTCCTCGAAGGGCTGGCCATCGAAACGTTCGCGGCCTTCATAGGCAAAGCTTTGCAGATCGGACATGACGATCGCCATTGTCTGCTGCCCCGTCTTGAGGGCCTCCAGATTCTCGATGGCGTCGGCATGGACAGGCGTTGAGCACAATATGCCGTGTTCGGGGCTTCCGCTATTGATCAGTGCACAGATGGCTTTTGCAAGCGTCTGGCTGGCGGCATTGCTCTCGACGACACCGATGGTTATCGTGCGCTGCTGCTGGGCCTGCGCAGGAGACCCGGCCAGTAAGGCACAGGCGCACAAAAAGACAGAAATCGCGCGTAATACGAACATGCCGCTTGTCGTCCGCTTTCCGGCTAGAGCGTGATGAGGAAAAGTGGGTACAGCTTTTCCGCTCTTCAGCCCGCTCCAAACGATTGGAATTAATCACTGTTCATGATTCCGGGTTCATTCAACCCAAAATCATCGTGATCCAGAGCGGCGTATCCTACATCAGACCGCACTTGCGGTTTAGCTTTTTTTCGGGCCGGAAGGCGGGATCGACAGATTTATTTACCGGCTGATGCCGTCCGGTCCTCCGAGTCGTAAGCGGTCATGATTTCCCGGAACAGAAGCCGGGCCGAGCGCTGCGAGCCTTCCTCGGTCAGATGGATATGATCCTTGGCGGCCAGAGGAGGCTTGTTCTGCACCCAGGCATGGATACCACAGGCGCCGCCCATAGGCTTGGACCAGTCCCAGAAAAACGCGTTATGCGCAGCCGCCAGGCGGCGGAGGGAAGCGCGGATCGCGGTCAGATTGCGCGGCGGATGCCAGTGTGCGAGACGCGGATCCTCGGCCTTGATCATGGCATCGTAATTGGCGCGCTCGGAGGGGCTGAGATCGCGGCAGACATCGCTGGCCCGGCCGGAGCGCGCGGCGTATTTCGGCATGATGGAAATATCAGGGGGGCCGATCACAATCAGCGATGCGTTTGGAGCGATCCGCCGCAGCCGCGAGATTGCCACGCTGACCTGCGCCTCATAATCGGGAATGTTCAGATCATCTTGTAGACTTTCATGCGTTCCATAGGACAGCATGATCATGTCGGGCTTCAGGCGCTTGATGTCGTTTTCCAGATAGCTCAGATCCCAGCGCAGCGGCGTCAGTGCGGTCGCGCCCGGCAAGCCCAGATTGATATAACGGACACCGGCTTTCTTGTTGCCGATGGAGATGGAGTGGATCGTCACCTCGCCATCGCCCTTGGGCCGGATCAACAATTCACGCGCACCACCCTCAAGCCGGATATTCCGCCAGCTCCTGGCTTCGCCATAGGTTGAGGCTTCCTTGATCTGCCCGTCCAGGCTGAACATGACCGTGCCGTTTTCCGGCCCGCTGTCCAGGGTAATCTCGCACCACTCGAAGGGTTTGTCCTTCATGGTGAGGCGTATCCATGCCGCCTTGTCGGATGCGCTGACTTTAGCCCCCGTGACGCCGAACGGGCCTTCCGCACCGCCGGTACTCAGCGAGACTTTCCATTTTCCGCCCCTGTCGAATTTCACGCCGCGTGCGAGATAGAGGCCTGGCATCATCAAGCCGCGTCCGGCATCGCCGAAGCGGCTCTGGAATTGTTCACGCAAGGAGCCTGAGAATCGGTCCGCCGCAATATGGCTGTCGCCAATATGCAAAATCGTAACGGCGCGTTTTTCGCGCTGGTGTTCGAGGTCCGCGAGCGAGGCAAGGAAGTGGCTCAATGCGACATTGGCGGGAACTTCGGGAATATCTTCGATCGAGGGAACAGGCACGACGCCGCTATTATCCGCAAGGCTTGTGGTCTGGCTGGAGTAGATATCGGTTTCGCTGTAGGCGGGCGCCGAACGATCGGTTGTCTGAACCGTGACGGATCTGGCTTCGCGGGCATGGGGTTCGGTTGCTGTCTCGGCAGTTTCCGGGGGCCGCTCTGACTTGCTTTCCGGATAGCACGCAGACAGAATCAATACCGCGAAAAGAACGATTGCCGTCCGGACTAGCGCAACGCGCGTCCCAACAGACGCAGACAGTTGCGCTGATCTTTTGATATGGATCAACTTGCCCCCGTACATGTGATTCCACTTGAAGGAGGGTTGATCTAACCGTAAGTCCGAACGAAAGCCCGCCGACGCTTTCATGCTGATTTCTTACCCTCGATTTACGCAATGACCCTGAAGGACCTTAAGCCGGGATCAACTTCTTGGCCACCGAAAATCATCTGCGCGGCCCGGTTTTGGATCCAGTGCCTGCCCCTTCACAAGCACTTTATAATAAAGCCTCTCCGTGACAGGAAGACGGCGTTCGCCGACATCGGCGTTGAGATCGGCAATCGGAGAGACCGTTGCGAGGTTGGTCACGCCAGCGTCAATGTCGCCGAGAATGGTCTCACCCGGAGGAGCATATCCGCTGGCGAAGGCCGACAGCGCGGCTTGGTCGACCGCCGAGATCTGCGGGGTCTTCGGGACGGTTGTTTCCTCCTGCTCGGGGCGCCCAATCTCGGTCAGGAATGGCTCGGACGCAGCATTGTCATTTTCATCCGTAGACGTATCATTCGTTGCAACTTCGGAACCGGTATCCGTGCCACCGTTTGGTTCAGCTTCGGTTTTCTTTCGGCCGGGGACGAGATTGGTCTGTTCCTCCTCATCGCCCGCCAGCGAAATATTCCGCTCGCGGCGCGCGGCGGCCAGATCGCGGCGCAGGACCACTTCGAGATAATTGGCAAGCTTGCGGTTGCCGCGGGTGGTAAAGGTGATACCGTCCTTGTCGCGCAGCCTGTTGTTCTGCCCTGTCAGGTCCGGGCCGAATGCCGAGAAGCCGCCGAGCTGATCGGTAAAGCCGGTCCAGCTATCGATGAATTTGGCGCCATTGATATAAGCGCGCTCGCGAATGATATCGTTGATCTTCGCCATCGCCTCGCTGGTATCCGTCTTCGCCATGATCGGATTGCCGACCCAGTAGACGGCGATATTCTTCGACTTCAGTGCACGGAGGAGTTTGTCCGCCTCTGCGGCATAGGCATTGCGCCATTCCTCTGTGTCCCAGCGCACCCGGCCATCGGGCAGATTGATACTCCGGATATCATTGATGCCCATCATCAGCACCACAATATGAACCGCATTATTCTTCGTCAGCTCGTCAATATCCGCTGTCCAGTCAGTCCGGTCCGGGCGGGCAAGACCGGCGGACGACTTGGTTGAATTGATCACCTTCACCGAACCATCATCGGCGAAGGCTTCCTTCAATCCGTCAGCCAGACCTGAGGCGAGGTAATCACCAAGGACATAAAGCTGGTACTGATCGGTCTGCGGAAAGGGGAATATGTAGCTGCGGGTCTGGAAGGCGAATGAGGGCTGCGAATTTTGCGCGCGGACCGGGGAGGCGGCGCCGAAAACAAGCGTGACTGCCGCGAGACGAAGCAAGGCCGAT
>CAYOUP010000011.1:0-21542 GCA_964407125.1 uncultured Hyphomicrobiaceae bacterium
CCGGATAGGTATCTGTAACGATATTGGCCGTCTGTCACATATCATTCAAGGCTTGGCCTCTTTTCGAGGGCTTGCTAGGAAGCAGCTGACCGGTTGACAGCCGTAACCGCTTTGAGGGACCGCTCGCAATGGTCTATATGGCAATTCCGTTTCCTGATATCGACCCGGTGGCGATCGGCCTGGGTCCCGTGCACGTGCGCTGGTACGGCCTCGCCTATCTTGTCGGACTGGTGCTCGGCTGGCTTTACATGCGCCGTCTGCTAGGCTCTCCGGCGCTCTGGGGCGGTCAGCAGCCGCCCATGAAACCCGCACAAGCCGACGATTTTCTGCTTTGGGCGACGCTCGGCACGGTTATCGGCGGCCGTCTCGGTTTCGTCCTGCTTTATGAGCCGAGCACGTTTTTGCACGATCCCCTCCGCGTTTTCTCGGTCTGGGAAGGCGGAATGGCGTTCCATGGCGGTTTCCTCGGCGTAACCCTGGCCATCATTCTGTTCGCGCGGGTCAACAGGATATCACTGCTCTCGCTTGGCGATCTTGCCGCTGCTGTCGTTCCGTTTGGCCTGTTTTTCGGGCGGATTGCGAATTTCATCAATGGCGAGGTCTATGGCCGTATTACCGATGTGCCCTGGGCCGTGGTGTTTCCCGCCCATGTGCTCGATCCGGGATCGGGACATATTGTGGGGCCGCGCCATCCGACGCAGTTTTATGAAGCTTTTCTCGAAGGCATCGTGCTGTTTCTGGTCATTCGCTACTTCACGCATAAACGGGAGGCGTTGAAACAGCCCGGTCTTTGCGCAGGCGTATTCCTGTCCGGCTATGCACTCGCCCGTATCTTCGTCGAGTTCTTCAAGGAATGGGATTACGGTCAGTTCTTTACGACAGAATACTTCTCGACCGGCATGGTTTATTCCATTCCCATGCTTATCGCGGGAGGCATACTGATCGGCTACGGAACCCGGAAACAGGTGCCGACCGCGGCCTGACCTACCGGAAGTTGCCGCGGATGAGAGCCGTTTCCGGCAAGCGCATGCACCAAGACGAATTAATAATGCATTGAACGCGCTTTTCGTGCTGCGCTCATATTGTAAGTGTGCTGTTCTACAGTTACTCTAATATTCATGGCCGGCGATTATTTGATGGATGAGATGCAGCCCTCACCCGTCGAGAGTTTGACAAAGATATTGTCCGATAAAGGATCAATGAGCGTTGCGGATTATATGGCGCTCAGCCTGACCGCGGCGGGTATCGGCTATTACAAGAACGGTAACCCTATCGGTGCGAAGGGTGATTTCGTTACCGCGCCCGAGGTCAGCCAGATATTCGGTGAACTGATCGGCATCTGGGTGATGATCGTCTGGGAGGGTATGGGCTGCCCGCCGGATTTCATTCTTGCCGAACTGGGACCGGGACGCGGCACGCTTATGCAGGACGTCATGCGCGCCACACGCGCAAAGCCGGCCTTCCGGCAGGCCGCGCGGGTGCATCTTGTTGAAACCTCCGTAACGCTGCGTGAAGCCCAGGGCAAGGCGCTGAGATCGCTTTGCCGTCCGGAATGGCATGAAAGCTTTACAGCGCTGCCGGAAGCGCCGCTGATCATTGTGGCGAACGAGTTTTTCGATGCGCTGCCGACGGAGCAGTTCGTCTATCATGGCGGAAGCTGGTACAAGCGCGTACTCACGCTGGACGACAATAACCGCCCGATCTTCGCTGCGGGACGTCTTGAAGTCCCTCCTGTCGAGATTTTGCCCGACCATATGCCGAATGAAGGCGATATACTCGAACACTGCCCTGCCGCCGTCGACCTGATAGGAGAAATCGGCCGTCGAGCAAAAAATGCCCCCTGCGCCATTCTGATAACCGACTACGGTTATGAAAGC
This sequence comes from uncultured Hyphomicrobiaceae bacterium, assembly GCA_964407125.1. Taxonomy (GTDB): domain Bacteria; phylum Pseudomonadota; class Alphaproteobacteria; order Rhizobiales; family Rhodomicrobiaceae; genus JAHQVI01. Next base: position 1,878 of record CAYOUP010000011.1, read on the forward strand.
CGCGACTATGGCGATACGCTTCAGGCTGTCAGCGCACAAAATTATGTCGATCCGATACAGCCGCCGGGAACTGTCGATCTCAGCACTCACGTCAATTTTGCCGAACTGCGAATAGCCGCGCAGGATGCGGGACTGACGCCAAGCCGGGTGATGCCGCAAAGCGAGTACCTGATGTCGCTCGGCCTGGAGCCGCGGCTGCGCCGTTTGATGGCGGATGCGGATGAAGAACAGCGAGCCGCCCTGTTCCTTGGAGCGCGCCGCCTTGTCGATCCATTTCAGATGGGCAGCCTTTTCAAGGCGATGGCGATCACCAGCACGCATCTGCCTCTGCCACCGCCCTTTTCAGTGGAGAGCCGGGCGATCCAGTGAGGATCGCATGAGCCAAGACAGACCAATGGATTGTTTGCCGAAATGATCGTAAGCGACCTTCTCAAGGAGCAGGATAATATTCGCCACGGCTTTTTCACCCGTGAGGGCGGCGTATCAACGGGAATTTACGAATCGCTGAACTGCGGTTTTGGCTCGGGCGACAACGCCGACTCCGTGCGCGAAAACCGCATGCGCGTGGCGGCCAAGCTCGGTATCGAGCATAGCAATGTCCTGACCGTCAGGCAGGTGCATAGCGCCCGCGCGCTGGTCGCCGACAGGGGATGGAGGCAGGAGAGCCTGCCCGAGGCGGATGCGATCGTGACGGCCGAACGCGGTGTCGGGATCGGTGTGCTGACCGCCGATTGCACGCCGGTGCTTTTCTGTGATGCCACAGCAGCCGTCATTGGCGCGGCGCATGCAGGCTGGCGTGGCGCCAAGAACGGAGTGATCGAATCAGTTATACAGGAGATGGAAACTCTCGGCGCCAGGCGCGAACGCATCTGCACGGCGGTCGGACCGGCTATTTCTCAGATAGCTTATGAGGTCGGAGAAGATTTTCGAGAGGATTTCCTGGCTGAAGATGAGAATAATGCAACATTCTTCAGTTATAATGACAATAACGGAAGACCACATTTTGACCTGCCCGGCTATTGTCAAAAGCGTTTAACGCTGGCAGGTATAGGATCCATCGAGCAAATGGGGCTCTGCACATATGGTGACGAATCGCTTTTCTACAGCTACAGGCGGTCGATTCATCGCGGAGAAGCCGATTATGGCCGCCAAATTTCCGCCATTGTTATTCTATGATGTGGAAAAGGGGCTAATTGGGGCTTTTTCCGGCCTGTATGCTGTTGATGTCTTGCAAGGGTTCTTGACGCTCTATGGACGCCTTTGAAGATTAGGGATAGGCATTTTATCGGAAAATGTCGTTTTCCGTTGATTCTCGGAGCGCGAGGCAATGAAAAAAAATCTGTCTACTCAGGTGACGCGCGTCGGTGACAGCGCAGTCCGTGGGAGCGTAAGGCGTTTCGCGTTGCCTCTGATCGGGGGCATTCTGGTACTATCGCTGGCTGCGTGTTCATCAAAACCGAGCTCTTCCGGCGGTCTGGTCGGGTCGCTTTTCGGCCCCGGCGAGCAAAAGGCGGCGCCTGCCCCGCAAGGACAGGCTGTGGCGCAGGCAAAGCCGATATCATTCGCGCCCATCATTGGCGCCCCGGCCAAGATCTCCTCCAAGATGAGTGAAGAGCTTGTCGCGGCGGCGGGCGCGAAAGGTCTTAAAGTCGAATCCTCGAACAGCTCCGGCTATACGGTGCGCGGCTATCTCGTCGCGGCGTCGGCCCAGTCCGGAACCAAGCTGTCCTATATCTGGGACATTCGCGATCAAAACGGCCAGCGTGCGCAGCGTTTCCAGGGCGATGAGCTGATCGAAGGCAAGAAGGGCGGTGATCCGTGGGCGCTCGTCGATGAAGCGGCCATGAAGCGGATCGCGGCTTCGACAGCGGACAAGATCTCAACATGGATGTACGGTGCCGCGAATACGCCGGTAGCCGAGGCGCAGCCAAGCACGGCATCCGCATCCTATGCATCCGCTCCGCAGCAAGCGGCATATGCGAGCCCGCAACAGACGGCTGCTGCCAGCCCACAACAGACGGCTCCGCAGCCTGTTGCGCCGCAGACATCAACCAGCGTCGCAACAGCGCAACCTGCGAGTAACGGTGCGATTGTCGCTGTTGTCCCACCGGTGACGGGCGCGCCGGGCGATGGTCAGCAATCTCTGACATCGGCCATGAAGCGGCATCTTGCCAGTGCAGGCGTCAAGCTTGTGGAAGGCTCACCGAGCAGCGCTTATACCGTGCGTGGCACGGTGGAACTCGGTTCGGCCGATGGCGGCCAGCAGCCGATCACCATCCGCTGGCTTGTTGTTGATCCGAACGGCAAGCAGATCGATAAAGCGGTCGTTCAGCGCAACAGGATTCCTGCAGGCTCGCTTGACGGAGCGTGGGGGCAGGTTGCCGATCTCGCAGCGAGCGAGGCTGCCAAGAGCGTCGCAAAGCTTATCCAGCCGACTGGCTAGAAATCCGACAAGTGTGGCAAAGGTTTACATCGGCGCGGCTGGCTGATAAAAGCGAGCCGCGCCGCTTGTTTATGGACTGGCTGCTGCGGATATACTTCAAGCCGGACTTGCTTGCCCTTCTGGCGACGCGATGTTTCCTTGGCAGAGGCATAATAAATGAAACTGGTTTCCGGAAACAGCAATCGACCGCTGGCCGAGGCAATCTCGGACTATCTGGGCATCGAACCGACAAAATGCTCCTGCCGCCGCTTCTCTGATATGGAGATCTTCGTCGAGATCAAGGAGAACGTCCGCGGTGAGGACGTCTTTGCCATGCAGTCGACATCGGCACCGGCAAATGACAATCTCATGGAGTTGCTGATCATCATCGACGCGCTGAAGCGGGCCTCGGCGCGTCGGATAACGGCGGTGCTCCCCTATTTCGGCTATGCCAGGCAGGATCGCAAGGTCAGTCCTCGGACACCGATTTCCGCCAAGCTGGTCGCCAATCTGATCGTCCGTTCAGGCGCGGACCGGGTTCTGACGCTTGATCTTCATGCCGGGCAAATTCAGGGCTTTTTCGATATTCCCACGGATAATCTCTTTGCCCTGCCGATATTTACCCGGGCGATCACGCAGCGCTTTAATTCGGATAACGTTACCGTCGTCTCTCCGGACGTCGGCGGTGTGGTTCGCGCGCGAAACCTTGCCCAGCGCATAGGCGCTCCGCTTGCGATTGTCGACAAGCGGCGCGAACGCCCTGGCGAATCCGAAGTCGTGAATGTCATCGGTGCGGTCAAGGACCGGACCTGTATCTTCATCGACGACATCGTCGATTCCGGCGGAACGCTCGTTAACGCCAGCGATGCGCTTATGGATTTGGGCGCGAAAGAGGTTTACGCTTATATAACGCACGGCGTGCTCTCTCCGGGGGCGGCGGAACGTGTGCATGATTCTGCGCTCAAGGCGCTGGTGATAACGGATTCAATTGATCAGCCGGAAGCGATCCGTCAGACGCCCAATATTGAAATTCTTTCGGCGGCATCCCTGATTGGCGAAGCCATCGCCAGAACCTCAAAGGAAGAGTCGGTCTCCAGCCTTTTTGATTGACAAGGTTGCTTCGAAGCGATTGAGTCCGGAGAATTTTCCGTCTATAACCCGTCGCAGGATTTTGGCGGCGCGATGCTCTCATCCGCGCTTTATTATTACGCCTGATCAGGGCGCGACTTGATTCCGGAGATTTAGATGTCAGAAATGGTCGAACTCAAGGCCGAGGAAAGAACTGTTACCGGTTCGGAGGCCGCAAAGAAGCTGCGGAAGGTTAACAGCATTCCCGGCATCATCTATGGCGGCAGCAAAAAGCCGCAGATGATTTCGCTCGAACGCAAGGATTTGTGGAAGCAGGTCGAGACAGGGCACTTCCTGTCCACGGTCTACACGCTGGATGTAGACGGCAAGAAAGAGCGCGTCATTCCTCGCGAAGTCCAGCTCGATCCTGTGCGCGACTTCCTCATCCATGTCGATTTCATGCGCGTCAGCAAAACCTCTCGAATCGATGTGGAAGTTCCGGTGCACTTTGTCGACGAAGCCAGCTCTCCTGGTCTCAAGCGCGGTGGTGCTCTGAATATCGTCCGTCACGAGGTCGAGTTGTCCTGCCCGGCAGACTCGATCCCGGAAGAGATCCAGATCAGCCTTGAAGGTTACGACATCGGCGATTCCATTCATATATCCTCCGTGAAGCTGCCAGCGAACGTGACGCCGACGATTCAGGACCGCGATTTTACGATTGCGACCATCGCCGCGTCTTCTGGCATGAAGTCGGATGAGGACGGTGAGAAGGAAGCAGCAGCAGAAGAAGAGGGCGACGCTGAGTAGTCTTTCCTGAATTGAGTGGGGGATAGGAATTGAGCGGACGCGCGATGAAGGTGCTGGTTGGGCTGGGAAATCCCGGCGGTAAGTACGAAAACAACCGGCACAATGTCGGTTTTATGGCGATTGACGCGATCGCCAGGCGCTATGGCGTGACGCAATGGCGTCAGCGTTTTCACGGGCAGGCGGCGGAAGTTGACATCAACCGCGTTCGTTATCTCCTGCTCAAGCCGGCTACTTACATGAACGAGTCCGGTCGGGCCGTTGGCGAGGCCACACGCTTCTACAAGATATCGCCAGCCGATGTGATCGTATTTCACGATGAAATCGATCTTGAGCCGGGAAAGATCCGGGCCAAATTCGGCGGCGGACATGCCGGACATAATGGCTTGAAATCGATCACGGCGCATATCGGCAACGACTATCAGCGTGTCCGTATTGGCGTCGGCCATCCCGGTCATCGTGACCTCGTCTCGCATTATGTGCTGAACGATTTCGCCAAAGCCGACAGCGATTGGCTGGAACCGATGCTCGACGCGATTGCGTCGGCCGTTCCTCATCTGGTGGCAGGTGACGACCCAAAGTTTTTGAATGAGGTTGCACGCATTCTGCGTCCGGTTCCGGTAAGCCGCAAGGCTGATCCGGCGGATGTGCGGCAGCCTGTGGCCGCGGCTCCCGAACCCGCGCCCGCGAAAAAGGACCCGGCGCCGGAACCTGCCGAACGGGAAGCAGTGATAGAGCCTCGCCCGGTCGTCAAGACGCCTGAGCCTGCTCCGGCGCCTGTCGCAGCCGCTCCTGTCATGGAACCGCAGCCGGCAGCCCAGACGTCAGAGCCTGTTGCCGCCCCTCCGGCTGCGGCGGCTTCAAAGCCTGCGCCGGATCCGGTTCCGCCTGTCCGTGAGAAAGAACCGGCAATGGCTGGAGGTGACAGCGATTATCAGGCCGAGATCGAGCGCGCACAGGGCCTTGCCTCAAAATTGCGGAAATGGTTCGGGCGGGGATAGTCGCATCCGTTCTCAATATCTCGAATATAGAGGCAGCGCGGTCTTCATAGTGCTTCGCAGCCTGTCAGGATTTGCCGATCATGGGTTTCAAATGCGGGATCGTCGGATTGCCGAATGTCGGTAAGTCCACGCTGTTCAATGCGCTGACACAAACGGCGGCGGCGGAAGCTGCGAATTATCCGTTCTGTACGATCGAACCGAATGTCGGGGAAGTGCCCGTTCCGGATGAGCGCCTGGACCGCATCGCGGTTATTGCCAAATCCGCGCAGATCCTGCCGACGCGCCTGACATTCGTGGACATCGCCGGTCTGGTGCGCGGCGCATCCAAGGGCGAGGGGCTTGGCAACCAGTTTCTCGCCAATATCCGGGAGATGGACGCCATCGCCTATGTGCTGCGCTGTTTCGAGGATGACGATGTTACCCATGTCGAGGGCCGCGTCGATCCGATGGCAGATGCGGACACGGTCGAAACCGAGCTGATGCTCGCCGATATGGAAAGCCTTGAAAAGCGCCGTGTCGCGTTGGAAAAACGTGTGCGCGGTCAGGACAAGGAAGCCAGGGCCGCGCTTGCAGTGGTCGATGCCGCACTTGCCGTTTTGAATGAAGGCAAGCCCGCGCGCTTCGCAGAGGTCGCGCCCGAGGATATTGCAATCTTCCGCCAGCTTCAGCTTTTGACGTCGAAGCCGGTGCTTTATGTCTGCAATGTTGATGAGGATGCAGCCGCGACCGGAAATGCGCATTCCCGCCGCGTCGAGGAACGGGCCGCAAAAGAAGGTGCGGTTTCCGTCGTCATCTCCGCAAAGATCGAGTCCGAACTGGCCCAGCTCGCGCCGGATGAGCGCCAGCTCTATCTTGACGATCTCGGACTGTCAGAGCCCGGCCTCAACAGGCTGATCCGCGCCGGTTACCGTCTTCTCGATCTGATTACGTATTTTACAGCAGGGCCGAAGGAAGCCCGCGCCTGGACGATCCGTAAAGGCACGCTTGCGCCGCAAGCCGCGGGCGTGATCCACACGGATTTCGAAAAAGGCTTCATCCGCGCCGAGACGATTTCCTATGAGGATTTCATCGTCTGCAACGGTGAAGCGGGCGCGAAGGAGGCCGGAAAGATGCGCCTCGAAGGCAAGGAATATGTCGTGCATGACGGAGATATCATGCATTTCCGCTTCGCGAACTGACATGTCTGTCAGGCCGTTGAGCCGATTGCGACAGTCATTGCCTTCACAAAAATAAAGATGTTACGATCCTGGTCGAAGCGCCATATTCACAAAACGAGACCGGCTTTTTAGTCGATTTCTAGGTATAGCCGGGTGGTGAGATGATGAATCCAGACGTGGATAATGCAAACGGTCATACCGGAGCGCACCCGCCGATGATCGATCCGTTTGGCCGGACTGTGAATTATCTGCGGGTCTCCGTCACGGACCGGTGCGACTTCCGCTGCGTCTACTGCATGGCGGAGAATATGACCTTCCTGCCGAAAAAGGATCTGCTGTCTCTGGAAGAGCTGGATAGGCTCTGTACCGTCTTTATCGAAAAAGGCGTTCGCAAGCTGCGCCTGACCGGCGGTGAACCATTGGTGCGCAAGAACATCCTATGGCTTATCGAAGCACTGTCCAGGCATCTGCAAAGCGGCGCACTGGACGAGCTGACGCTGACGACCAATGGCTCGCAAATGCCCCGTTTTGCCCGTCAGCTTTTCGATCTTGGCGTCAGGCGCGTGAATATCTCGCTCGATACGCTGCGCCCCGATCGCTTCAAGGCGATTACACGCTGGGGCGATTTCGATCAGGTTATGCGCGGTATCGAGGCAGCGCGCGAAGCCGGGCTTGCGGTGAAGATCAATGCGGTCGCGCTGAAAGACGTGAATGAAGATGAGATCGAGGCGATGATGGTCTGGGCGCATGATCGCGGCATGGATCTGACGCTCATTGAAACCATGCCGCTTGGTGATATTGACGGTGATCGCACGGATCAGTATCTGCCGCTTTCCATCGTCCGTGCGCGGCTCCTCGACCGTTGGACGCTTGAGGATATCCCTTACAAGACCGGCGGACCGGCGCGCTATGTCCAGGTCAGGGAAACGGGCGGACGGCTAGGCTTCATCACGCCGCTGAGCCACAATTTCTGTGAAAGCTGCAACCGCGTGCGCATCACCTGTACGGGAACGCTCTATATGTGCCTTGGCCAGGATGACGCCGCCGATCTGCGTGAGCCGCTCAGGGCAAGCGAAGGCAATGAACTTCTGAGCGCGGCTATTGATGAAGCGATTGGCCGCAAACCGAAGGGCCACGACTTCATTATCGACCGCGACCATAACAAGCCGGCACTGTCGCGCCATATGAGCATGACCGGCGGTTGACGCTTCATGCTCATTGTATACACACAACATATCGCATTCAGTTAAAACTGTTGCAGTGTGGCATCTGCGAGGCCATGATGCCGAGGCTTATCAGGTTTTTTTTAGTCGACTATGCTAGTAACATACGCAAGGTGCACTTTTAGTGGTTTGCAAAAGCATTTCGCGTGAAAGCCGGTGTTCGCGCGAATTGAGGGCGATGCTCATTTATCGAGGGACGAGCGGCAAATCGCGTCTGTGCAGAGGTTGATACTGATCGGTTGGTTGCGTGCAAATGAACAACAGCTCGAAGAACCATTACGAAGTTCTCGGCGTTCTCCCCGATGCCAGCGATGAAGAGATCAAACAGGCTTTTCACGATTTTGCGAAGAACAATCATCCTGATCGAAATCCGCAAAACAGTGATTCAGAACAGCTTTTCAAACAGGCGGCGCTTGCTTACGAGACGTTGAAGGATCCGCTCCGGCGGCAGGCATTCGACGAAGCGATCGCATTCGACAAGAGGAAAAAGCGGACAGGGCGGCGCCAGGGCAGGCGTTTGCTGATGCTGTTTGCGCTGTTGCTTCTCGCTCCCAGCGCCATATTTTTGAGCCTCTTCATTTCCGGGGACAAAAGCTTCCTGTCGAATCTGGGCTTCTTGCCGAATACGATCAGCTCATTTCAGACAGGTTCGGGCGAAACGAATGCCACTGCCGGCGGTAACGCCGGGACTTCCGAGACGACGGCAAATAACGGCTCTGCTGTTCTGAATGAGCCGGACAATGATGCCGCCGATGACAAAGGTACCGGCTCGTTGCCGGGATCAACAGGGGGCGAATTGGCTGGCGGCGCGGCGCCTCGGACATCCTTGCCGGAAAACATTGGGCCGGTTGCAAAACAAACGGCGAATCAGTCCGTTCCTGCTTCACCGGACAAGTTCGCCAGCCTCAACCAGGGCAAGCCGCCGGTTGAACAGTCAGAACAGTCGCCTATTCCCGAGGCAAAGGTCGCGGAGCTGAAGCCGACGCCACCGGAAATTGTTCTATCGACGGATGTCAATGTTTCAGGCCCTTTTTCCGATTGCAACATCTGCCCGCTGATGTTCATTCCCAGACGCTCAATCGTTGGAATTGATGGAACCAACCATGCCATCAGCATGTCGGAAATCACAATCGCCCAATGGGAGAACTGTACCAATGACGGTGCGTGCCCGAAATATGATCGGGGAACGGCACGCAAGACCGACCCCGTAACCGGTTTGGACAAGGAGGCAGTGAACAGCTTTGCAGCCTGGCTGTCCAGAATCACCGGTCAGACATACGCAGTTATCATGCCTGAAGAGGCATCCGGTTGCAGCGGCCAGTCCAACCGCTTCACATCCAACCGATGGGAATGGGTGCAGGCTCCGCAAGGCCAGGGATGTGAAACGTCCGGGGGATTCCGCGTCTCCCGCCAGACGGAACCGGGCAGCTAAGCGTTTCAGGAGCCGACCTTGACGACACCCGCTGCCTGCCGCCACGGATGTATTTCTACATCCGAAAAGACGTCTGCTTTCGCATAGGGGTCTGATTGTGCGAAGGCGCGGGCCTCCTCGATACTGTCCGCTTCGATGACGATCACCGAGCCGATCGGCGATGTTTCGTCCGGCGTGAGCATTGCGCCGCCGATCCGCACCTTGTCTCCCGCAGCTTCGAGATAGGTCAAATGGTCTGGCCGCGCCGCCATCCGGCGTTCCAGGCCCACATCAGCTTTATCGCGGCAGATGAGAATATACAGCATTCATTTTCCCGAATCGTTGCAAGTTTGAACCATATGTGAACTAAACACCGCAAGCGTGCTTTATAAACAGCTTATCATCAATTTTCCGCGCCCTCTCCCTTTGTCATTGCGCACGCTTTTCAGTATGAAAAAGAGACGCTGAGGGGGGCACGAAGCGTATGAATAAGGAAGAAACGAGGGCGCTTTGGGAAAGTGGCGCCGAGGCGTGGAATGCCTGGGCGCTCCAATTGCTGGAACGCAAACAGGCGCTGGAGACGTCAGGCGACTGGTCGGCGGACTGGTTCGGCGAGGGACAGAACGACAAGACGCGTGCGTGGCTTGAGGAAGCGCGTGCGGATTTCGAGGGAACGGAGTTTGCCGCTGATGCCGATTTCAGCGGTTTTGTCTTTCCGGGCCACGCCAGTTTCGTCAGGGCCCATTTCATCGGTATAGCGAATTTCAGCGAGGCGAATTTCGCCAGCATGGCCTATTTCACCGGCACTCGTTTTGATGGCGAGGCAAAATTCGCAAAAGCCAAATTTTACGGGCTGGGAAATTTCGACGAAAGCGCGTTCGCGTCCCCTGCCGACTTCGATCAGGTGGAGTTCCTTCGCGAAACCACCGGCCCGCTCGTACCGGCCGCGCGCTTCCAGAAAGCGGAATTTCTTACGCGCGCCGATTTCCGCAATGCCGCATTCACGGGGATCGCGGAATTTCAGCGCTGCTATTTTGCCGGCAATGTACGGTTCGATGAATCAGAATTCAAGGCCGATGCGGTTTTCGAAGGTGTCGAGTTCGAGGGCACGCCCGGCTTTGTGAAGACGCGCTTCAGCGGCGGTGCGAAATTCAGCAATGCCCGCTTCCGCAAGGATTGCCGCTTTGGCGAGGCGGAATTTACAGCAAGCGCCCATTTCGACGAGGCTGAATTTACCGACCATGCCACGTTCCGTTTCATCAAGTTCGGCGGCGATACAACGTTCCAGAAGGCGAAATTCCATCAGGAAGCGCGCTTCAAGCAGACCAGATTTGCGGAAACCGCGATATTCCGCTCTGCGGACTTTTCCGGTCCGGCCGATTTCACCGAATGCGCATTCGCAAAGTCCACGGATTTTCACCGGAGCCGGTTCGAAGAGGATACCTGCTTCGAGCGATCCGAATTCAGCGATGCCGTTGAATTCACCTCTGCACGTTTCAAATCCCAGCTTTCATTTACCGACGCCAGATTTGAAGGTCCCGTCAAATTTCTTCTTGCCGGATTCAGGGGGCGAACGAGCTTCCGCAACGCGCAATTCCTGAGCCAGGCCGATTTCTCCGGTGTGCAGTCGCGAGCTGCCTTTGTTCTGTCTGGCGCGCGCTTCGTAAAGGTTCCTGATTTTCACGACGCCAATTTTGCCGACCCGCCCAGCCTCGACTCCATGAAGATCCTCGATCCGGTGTCGTATCGGCCGGCGCGTGCCGGTGGGGGGGAATCCGATCCAAGGCCGATCCTGTTCCGGCTCATCCGCGCCTGCGGAGATAATGATTATGCCGCGCGCTACCGCCGTCTCGGCAAGCTGGCAGCCGCCACGCAGGATTTTGAAAGAGAACGCGAATTCTTTGCGCAGGAATTGCGGTGCCGCCGGTTCTGGCATGACCGTCCCCTGGGGAGCGGTATGAGCCGCTTCTGGTTTGGTCTGCTGTATGGCGCAATGTCGAATTTCGGCCGCTCCGTCATACGCCCGCTTCTGTTCTGGTTGCTGACGGTGCTCGGCTTTTCGCTGATCTATCTCGGTCTGCGCCGCGCTGACGATTTTGCATCGGCTGGGGCGTCCGCCTGGCAGAACGGTACTTCGCTTCTCCTCCCGCAATGGCCTTCGGGCGGAAGCTTTGTCGATATGCTTGAATGGGGCGCATCCGCCCTTTGGTGGTTTATTCTCAGCATAGTCAATCTGTTTGCGGGCGGAGGATGTATTTCCGGCAAAACCGGCGCCACGGGCGAAGCGCTGTTCCTGTCCTTCAAGAATTCCCTGTTTTTCCTCGGCTGGGAAAGTCCTGACGCGTCGCGGCGCGTATATAGCTGTCTTTACGGGTTTGACAGCATGAGCGGCAGTGGCGAAGCGCTTGTTCGCGTGCCCTTGAGTGTTTCGGTGGCGGCAACCCTTGAAAATATGATAGGTCTCGCCTTTATCATCCTGTTTGTGATCGCGGCGCGGAACATGCTGCGAACACGGTAAACAACGGCCGTTGCAAATTCGCAGTGTTTACCAGCCTTCGTAACGCTGGCAGAATAAAACTCTGGAATTTTCACCCCGATTCACCAAATATTCAGCGCGGGGCTGCGGGACGCGTCAGGTTCAACTCAATCCCGGGGCCGATGCGATCTCTAAGGGAGCCGACCCTGACCGGAGCCGTGGTTCCGGACACTCGGCGCCCACCTACTTTGTAGGGCCCAGAGGATCGAATAACCGACGGTTTTCGCGGCTCCGCAATTTGCTGATATACTGGATCGGCATTTGCGCGGCCTGCTTCAGGATATCGCCTATATGACACTTGATCTTCAAATCGAAACGCAAAAGCAGATGATGCGCACGGATGCGCGCTCGCGCCGGCGTTCGATTACAGCCGATGCGATGGAAGAGGCTGCAACCCGCGTTGCAGGGATGGATCTCGGCTTTCTGGACGTATCGCCGAAAATTCTCGGGGCGTATTTTCCCGTCCGAAGCGAGTTCGACTGCCTGCCGCTGGTGCGGCGTATGGTGAATGACGGCTGGCGCATTGCGCTTCCCGTTGTGAAGCAGAACTCGCCGCTTGAATATCGTGAATGGACATTCGGTGCGCCGATGGAAAATGGCCCCTTCGGCATTCCCCAGCCGGTCGATGGCGAGTTGCTGTCGCCGACCGTCGTGCTCGTCCCGCTTCTGGCCTTCGACCGCCACTGTTTCCGGCTCGGCTATGGAGGCGGCCATTATGACCGCACGCTCGAAACCTTGCGCGGCCAGCATCAGGTGATTGCGATCGGTCTTGCGTTCGATATCCAGGAAGTTTCGGAAGTCCCTGTCTGTTCCTACGATCAGCAGCTTGACTGGATCCTGACGCCTTCAGGAGCGATCCCAGCGAAGCAGACCCCTTGATGCGTATTCTGTTTCTTGGAGATGTGCTCGGACGTGCCGGACGCAATGCGGTTTGCCGTATCCTGCCGGACCTGAAAAACCGCCAGAAGATCGACTTCACAATCGTGAATGGTGAGAATGCGGCAGGCGGATTCGGCATCACCGAGGCGATCTGCAACGATCTGATCGATGCCGGGGCCGATGTGGTCACGACGGGCAACCATGTCTGGGATCAGCGCGAAATGCTGATTTTCATTGCACGCGAGCCGCGTCTGCTGCGCCCCGTCAATTTTCCCGCCGGAACGCCGGGGAACGGTTCGGGGATCTTCAGGACCGGCGGCGGCGCGTCGGTGATGGTCATCAACGTGATGGGCCGCCTGTTCATGGACCCGCTGGATTGCCCGTTTCAGACGGTCGAGCGTGAACTGGGCGAAGGTGCGCTCAAATCCAAGGCCGACGCGATTTTCATCGATATTCATGCCGAAGCCAGCTCGGAGAAGCAGGCGTTCGGGCATTTCATGGACGGCCGTGTCAGTGCAGTGATCGGAACGCATACGCATGTTCCGACAGCGGATGCCCATCTTTTGCCTGGCGGTACGGCCTTTATGACTGATGTCGGAATGTGCGGCGATTATCAGTCCGTCATCGGCATGAAGAAGGACGAGCCGGTGCAGCGGTTTCAGCGCAAGATATCATCTGCGCGCTTCGAGCCGGCCATGCAGCAGGTGACGGTCTGCGGCGTGGTTATCGACGTTGATGATGCGACCGGCCTTGCGCTGTCCATTGAACCGATACGGATCGGCGGCGTGCTGGGGCAGACGGAGCCGCCTTCGGCGCGATAGTCTCTATTGTCTGGCGGATGCGCTCAATTATGGATTTTTCTGCCGCCCTTGCCTATAACTAGGCGCATTCAACACAATTTCGAAGCAGTGCGGCGAGAGTCGGCAGCTGTTCCTGCAAGCTAACGGACATCACATGGCAGGCCATTCAAAGTTCAAGAACATCATGCACCGCAAGGGCGCGCAGGATAAAAAGCGCGCCAAGGTCTTTGCGCGGCTTTCCAAGGAAATCACCGTCGCGGCAAAAATGGGGATGCCTGATCCTGCCATGAATCCGCGCCTGCGCTCTGCGATCCTGGCGGCGCGTGCGCAGAACATGCCGAAGGATAATATCGAGCGCGCCATCAAGAAAAGTCTGGAAGCGGGCGGCGATAATTATGAGGAAATCCGTTACGAAGGCTTTGCGCCCGGCGGTATCGGCGTGATCGTGGAAACCCTGACGGATAACCGCAACCGCACCGCAAGCGAGGTTCGCTCAGCTTTCTCCAAGCATGGCGGCAATCTCGGCGAGACGGGCTCGGTGTCCTTCATGTTCGATCGCGTGGGTGAGATTACCTATCCGGTCGAGGCGGGCACGCCCGACGCCATGCTGGAAGCGGCGCTGGAAGCCGGGGCTGACGATTGCCAGTCAGAGGAGGAAGAGCACCGCTTTTATTGCGAGGCCAGCGAGCTTCACGAAGTTGCAAGCGCGCTGGAGGAAAAGCTCGGCGAGCCCAATACTGCGCAACTGACGTGGCGTCCGCAAAACACCGTTGGCGTCGATGACGAGAAGGCGGAAAGCCTGCTCAAAATGCTCGATGCGCTTGAGGATTCGGATGACGTGCAGAATGTTTTCGCCAATTACGACATTTCCGATGAAGTCATGGCGCGGCTGGGCGATTAGGATCACACAAGTCCGGCGTCACCACCTGCCGGGCTAAAACAGCTTGCGCGTATTATATCGGCCCTGCAATCATTGAGCAGCAGTTCAGACATGATTCGGCGGGGCATGAATGACGGTACGGATCCTCGGCATAGATCCAGGGCTTAGGCGAATGGGCTGGGGCATCGTGGAAAGCACCGGCTCGAAGCTCTCCTATATTTCCAGCGGTACGGTGACATCGGATGCCGCGCAGGCCTTGTGCGACAGGCTGGCGGAGCTGTTTGCCGGCATTGAGGCGATTATCGCGAAATGGCAGCCTCACGAGGTGGCGGTTGAGGAAACCTTCGTCAACCGCGATGCGCATGCCACCTTGAAGCTCGGTCAGGCACGCGGTATCGCGCTTCTGGCGCCCGCTCGCGCCGGTCTGCCGGTCGCGGAATATGCTCCCAATCTGATCAAGAAGACCGTAACCGGCTCCGGCCATGCCGAGAAAGGCCAGATCAAGGCCATGATCGGCTTTCTATTGCCGAAAGCAGCCCCGGATACGCCTGACGCCGCCGATGCGCTTGCGATCGCTATCGCTCATGCGCACCACCGGCAATCCGCCGCGCTCAAAGCGGCGCTTACGGGAATTGCACGGCAGGGGAAAAAGCAAATGCGACCCGGTGCGTCCGTGATCGGAAGTTGAGAGACAGAAAATTTGTGGAGGTAACGCAAGTTATATCAAGCACATAGGGGCTATTGCGGACGTTAGGCAGCGCAGGGCAAATTTAACGAAAATTTTCACGGTTGAAGCTATCAATGATTGGCAAATTACGCGGACTGGTGGACAGCACTGGAAAGGACTGGGTCATTGTTGATGTCAACGGTGTCGGATACGAGGTGTCCTGCGCAACCAGAACGCTCTCGCAACTGCCAGCGCCGGGGCAGCCTGTGACGCTGACGATCGAAACTCATGTGCGCGAGGATGCGATCAAGCTGTTCGGTTTCATGAGCGACGCCGAAAGGAGCTGGTTCCGCCTGCTCCAGAACGTTCAGGGCGTCGGCGCGAAGGTTGCGCTGTCCGTGCTTGGTGTGCTCTCGCCGAATGAACTTGCCAGCGCCATCGCGCTTCAGGACAAGGCCCAGGTCGGGCGTGCGCCCGGCGTTGGGCCGAAAGTGGCGCAACGGATCGTCAGTGAATTGCGGGACAAGGCGCCCGGACTTCTGGCGGCAGGCGATATCGGTGCGAAAATTACTGGTGCCGCCAATGAAAGTAAAAATACCCATGTCCGCGATGCTATTTCGGCACTGGTCAATTTAGGTTATAGTCTGTCCGAGGCCAGTATTGCAGTCGCGTCAGTTGCAGAACAATCCGAAAAACAATTGAGTACGGAGGAACTCATCAGGCAAGGCCTTAGAGAACTTGCTGGATAAGGATCGCAACATATGAATATATGCTCTGAATTAGTCGAAGTCGATTCTGACGTCAGGGAAGAGAAGACCGTCAATTCCTCAGTGAGTGTATTCGTTGAGGCGCTCTTCTTCATATGGGTCGGATTGTTTGCCTCGCTCACTTTTCTTGCTACCCTAATTCTTACCATCACAGGAATGTTGGGATTTATTTACGCCCTTTATATTTATGCAGGTATCAGCATCGTTACCTTGCTTCTGGCTTTTTTGCTTTATTTTGCGAGGGGTAAGCAAAACTATTCAGAAACTGGTTGAGCAATACCCGGTGCTTCCCTCAGCTCCAGAAACAGATTTCCGCATCGGAAGGAATCCTCTAGATTTGCCAGCATGGATGATCGGCTTATCGAACGTGAAAAGCGCGACGAGGATGAGAGCGAACTCAGTCTGCGTCCGCTGCATCTGGCTGAATTTATCGGCCAGGAACGAGCACGCGCCAATCTGAAAGTTTTCATCGACGCCGCACGCGGACGGGGCGAAGCGCTCGACCACGTGCTGTTTGCGGGGCCGCCCGGTCTCGGCAAGACGACGCTGGCGCAGATCGTCTCCCGGGAACTCGGCGTCGGTTTCCGCATGACATCCGGGCCGGTGATCGCGAAGGCGGGTGATCTGGCCGCGCTGCTCACCAATCTGGAAGAGCGCGACGTTCTCTTCATCGACGAGATTCACCGGCTTAATCCGGCTGTCGAGGAAATTCTCTATCCGGCCATGGAGGATTTCCAGCTCGATTTGATTATCGGCGAGGGACCGGCGGCGCGTTCGGTGCGGATCGACCTTGCCAAATTCACGCTTGTCGGTGCGACCACGCGAACCGGGCTGCTGACGACGCCGCTTCGGGACCGTTTCGGTATTCCGATTCGCCTGAATTTCTATACGGAGGCCGAACTCGTGGAGATCGTCACACGCGGCGGCCGCGTCCTCGGCATCAATATGACGTCGGACGGTGCGCGCGAAATTGCCCGCCGTTCGCGTGGGACGCCGCGCGTCGCCGGCCGTCTGCTGCGCCGTGTGCGCGATTTTGCGTCCGTTGCCGGTGCCGATGAAATCGATACGGTGCTTGCCGACCGCGCCCTCAGCCAGCTCGAAGTTGACGGTCTCGGCCTCGACGGCATGGACCATCGCTATCTGAACTGCGTTGCCAGGAATTACAATGGCGGCCCTGTCGGCATCGAGACGATTGCGGCAGCGCTCAGCGAGTCCAAGGATGCGCTGGAGGAAACCGTCGAACCCTATCTTTTGCAGCAGGGTTTCATCGGACGTACCCCGCGCGGCCGTGTCCTCACCATGAAAGCCTTCCGCCATCTCGGCGTTGCCGCGCCAGTCGCTCCGGGCAGTAACCAGATGTTCCTTTTCAACAATCAGCCTACAGACGATGCAGTGAATGAGTAATCGAGACTGGCCGCAATTGTCGGGGATCATCGAGAATCGGCGGCATATACTGCCGGTCCGCGTCTATTTCGAGGACACGGATTTTTCCGGCTTCGTCTACCACACAAGCTATTTGCGCTGGTGCGAACGCGGACGGTCCGACTTGTTGCGGATGCTCGGCATTCACCATTCCGGGCTTATGGACGGCTCCGAAGAGCGCCCGCCCGCCGCCTTTGTCGTGCGGTCGCTGCATATTGACTATCTGCGCCCCGCCAAGATTGACGAGGTGCTCGAAGTGGTGACGGAATGCACCGCTGTTGGCGGCACATATATCACACTTCATCAGGAAGTGATGCGCGGCGAGGAAGTGCTCTGCCGCGTCTCGGTCAAGGTCGTCCTTATCAACCTTGAAGGACGCCCCGTCCGGCTGCCGCCACTCATTAAAGAGCTCTTCGAAGCTTGATGTGGACAAATTCGCGCATAGCGTGTGTTTTTGTGATATTCCCGTCAAAGTTTAGACAAAGTTAACCGGGCAGTGTGAGACCGTCCTGGGCAGGGCTTGTGCGGTTCGTCCGCTGGCGTCCCAAGCTGTCCGATGTTCGACTTTGCGTGCATCAAGCGTATCGGAAACCCGGAATGTTCAGGATCGGAGCGGAGCTGTCATGCCCGAACCAACGGCAGATTTCTCATTCTTTTCGATGTTCTGGCAGGCGCATTTCGTCGTCAAGATCGTCATGCTCGGGCTCATGAGCGCCTCGGTCTGGGGCTGGGCCATCATTATCGACAAGCTGTTTCTTTTCGCCCGCGCCTGCCGCGATAATGATGCGTTCGAACAGCAATTCTGGTCCGGTCTTTCGCTCGACCAGCTTTATAACGCCGTATCACAGCAACCACTGAGCCATATGTCCGCGCTTTTTCTCGTCGCGATGCGGGAATGGCGGCGCTCGACCCAGAATATGCGCCGGCCGCCGCTCGGAGTACAGCAGCGCATCGAGCGCGTCATGGACATCGCTTTGACGCGGGAGATGGAAAAGCTCGAAAAGCGCCTGCTTTTTCTCGGCACGGTCGGCTCGACAGCGCCCTTTATCGGCCTGTTCGGCACGGTCTGGGGCATCATGACCAGCTTTCAGTCCATCGCGGTTGCGAAAAACACCAGCCTTGCCGTCGTTGCGCCAGGCATCGCCGAGGCGCTGTTTGCGACGGCGCTCGGTCTGCTCGCAGCGATCCCGGCCGTCATCTTCTACAACAAGTTCGTCACCGAAGCCGCGCTGATCGGACAGAGGCTTGAAGCGTTTTCCGACGAGTTCCTCGCGATCGTCTCGCGCCAGCTCGAAATGAGAGGAGTGCCCGATGGGCGTGCGGCTTGATACAGGCGGCGGATCGCGCGCAAGACGGCGGCGTCATCAGCCGATGGCCGAGATCAATGTGACGCCGTTCGTCGATGTGATGCTCGTTCTGCTGATCATTTTCATGGTGAGTGCGCCTCTGCTCACGGCGGGCGTGCCCATCGAACTGCCTGATACCAGCGCGAAGCCTGCACCTGCGTCTTCCGACGCTGAACCGCTAAGCATTACGGTCGATCCCGAAGGGCGCATCTATCTTCAGGATAGCGAGCTCTCGCTTGACGAGATCGGGGCGAAGTTATCCGCCATCGCTCAGTTGCGCAGCCGGGATCCCGTCTATCTGCGGGGCGACAGCGGCGCGAATTATGGTCAGCTCATGCAGGTCATGGGGCAGATCAATGCGGCGGGGTTCGAACGCATCCTGCTGGTTGCCAATCTGAAGGAGGCGAACTGAATCGATGGCGCTGCGTCGGGGTCTGATCGCTTCGCTGGTCTTGCATGGTGTGGTGCTGATCGTTGCAGCCGGATCATTCTGGAGCGAGTCCACGCCTCCGCCGTCGAAACCCGTCGCCGTCAGCATCGCAACGCCATCCGAGTTGAGCCATCTCAAGAGCGGCAGCAAGGCGGTAAGTGAGGACAACGTGACGGGTTCGGCCGCGGCCTCGAACAGTGAGCAAAAAGCGGATGCCAAGAAAATCCGTATAAAGACCATAGAGCCAACGCCGCCGGAAAACGACCAAGCCGCACCCGCGAAGCAGGCTGCGTTACCACCGCCCGAACAGGCCGCGCCGCAAAAGGCCGCGATCCCGCCACCCCGCGAGGATGCCGAGCCATCGGCACAAGCCGTGCCGGTTCCCGTCCGCGCTGAACGGCCGGCCCCGCGCCGCGAGGAGCGTAGAACGAAAGCACAGCCGCACACGGCGCAGGAGCGTCCCGACAAGATTGCCGATATCATCCGGCAGCCTCCGAAGCAGGCTCAGCATCGTGAGGAAACGGAGCGGTTTGATCCGGACCGGATTTCGGCGCTACTCAATCGCGATCCGAACGCTCGTCCCGAGGGGCGCGAATTTGAAGAAGGGGCGCCGAAAAAGCCATGGCGCAAGCCGCGCAGTTTTGAGGAACAGGCTTTCGGCGAACCGCAGGACCAGGGCCATGAGCAGCGCGTGGCATACGGCGCACCCGACGGCCGCGATGCCAGTATGAGCGCCAATGAAATCGACGCTTTCCGTGCCCAGATTTCCCGCTGCTGGACGCCGCCTGTCGGCGGGCTCGGCAGTGACCGTATTGTCGTGAAGCTGCGCATCGGACTTCGTGAAGATGGCTC